>NZ_JBQAJM010000001.1:0-156900 GCF_052030685.1 Cysteiniphilum sp. 19S12-1 | reverse complement strand
AACTCAGAAGTGAAACTGAATAACGCCGATGATAGTGTGGCATTCGCCATGTGAAAGTAGGACACCGCCAAATTATTTGACATTGAAAGACGATGGAATATCGCAAAATAAACTAATAGCACAATATCAAAAGGCACCTAACGGTGCCTTTTTGCTTTGTGGCATCAGATTTACAATAAAACCTTCCATGGTGATCATTCCGGACTTTGAATCAACGCTCGGGAGAAAGTACCCCCTCGCTTCAAAGTCGTTAAAAGCAGTGCTTTTAACCCATTCCGAACTGACGAAGTGAAACTGAATAACGCCGATGATAGTGTATTTATTAAAAATACTTCCTGTATTTTTTCAAATCGGCCACTTGCAGGTCCGTGACAAGTGGCGTTCGACGGCAGATAGTTGGCACTATTTGGTTTTCCGTCTCACCATTCGCCATGTGACAAATTTGTTGGGAACAAATTTGATCAATGGAAGTATGACATTGACCATGAAATGGCGTAAGGCAGGACGCCTGAAGTTAAGTAGAACATCATCAGGTTTTTTATTATTACAAAGGCACCTAACGGTGCCTTTTTGCTTTGTGATATAGAACTTTTCAAAAATACCTCGTTTATATTTGTATCGTAGCGGCTATAGCGTATATGATATCGGCGGAGCTAATGATAAGGAGACGTATCTATGTCGCAATATATTCTAACACTCGATCAAGGTACAACGAGTTCACGTGCGATTATATTTAACCAAAAAGGTCAAGTGGTTGAAATGGCACAACAAGAGTTCAGGCAAATTTATCCAAAACCAAGCTGGGTTGAGCATGACCCTAAGGAAATTTGGAGCACACAGGCTGGAGTTGCTGCAACTGCGATTACTAAAGCGGGTATTAATGGTAAGAATATTGCCGCTATTGGCATTACCAATCAACGTGAAACAACGATTGTTTGGGAGCGTGATACAGGTAAGCCGATTTATAATGCAATTGTATGGCAGGACAGACGCACAGCGGATTTTTGTAATAAGTTAAAAGCTGAAGGTCATGCCAAAATGATCCAAGAAAAGACAGGTCTTGTGATTGATGCCTACTTTAGTGCCTCTAAGATCAAGTGGATTCTTGATCATGTTGATGGTGCACGTGAAAAGGCCATGCAAGGTAAATTATGCTTTGGTACGGTCGATACTTGGCTTATGGCTAAATTTACCAACCTACGCCTACATGCAACAGACGCAAGTAACGCAAGTCGGACAATGCTTTATAATATCCATACCAATCAATGGGATGATGATTTATTGAAATTATTTGATATTCCTAAAGAAATGATGCCTGAGGTGAAATCCTCAAGTGAAGTGTATTCACAAACAGCAACTACTCTTTTTGCGACAAAAATTCCAATAGCAGGTGTGGCAGGAGATCAACAAGCGGCATTATTTGGTCAAATGTGTACTGAACCTGGAATGTTAAAGACAACCTATGGTACGGGTTGTTTTATGATGATGAATACAGGAGACACCCCAGCAGTTTCAAAGAATAACTTATTAACAACAATTGCTTGGCAGTTAAATGGCAAAACCACCTATGCGCTAGAAGGTAGTGTCTTTATGGGTGGTGCTGTTATTCAGTGGCTAAGAGATGAATTAGGAATTTTGCAGAATGCCGCTGACAGTGAAAAGTTAGCATTAACTGTTGCTGATAATGGTGGTGTTTATTTAGTGCCCGCAATGGCAGGTTTGGGTGCGCCGCACTGGGATCAATCAGCACGTGGTTCAATCTTTGGTTTAACGCGAGGTAGCTCTAAAGCGCATATTGCGCGCGCAGCACTAGAGAGCATTGCTTATCAAGTAATGGATATCGTTAGTGCCAAAGTCTCAGATACGGGTATTCATTTGACTGAAATGCGTGTGGATGGAGGGGCTGTGGCAAATAACTTTTTAATGCAATTTCAAGCGGATATGCTTAATGCTAAGGTTATTCGCCCACAAGTATTAGAGACAACCGCATTAGGAGCTGCTTATTTAGCTGGTCTTGCTGTTGGTTATTGGTCAGATGTTAATGAATTAAAATCATTATGGTCAGTTGAAAAGGAGTTTACAAGCTCACTTAATAACGAACTACGCACACAATATAGTAATTATTGGCATAAAGCAGTGACAAGAGCAAAAGGATGGAGTGAAGAATAATGATGCAAGTTCCAAAATATCAGCAAGGCATTTTAGAAAATTTACCATCATCGGCAATTTATTTATTTTTTGTCTTAGAGGATAAAAGCAAATTAAATGAAGTGATGCAAAGCTTATGCCAACTCATTGATGGTCAATCTACCGTGATTGGTTTAGGTGAGACGCTTATGCATAAAACGGAGCTAAAAAATGATTTCAAAGCATATACGCCAACCGTAAAGCAGCAAAAACTTGCGCCTAAAACACACTGTGATTTAGTGCTTTGGTTGAGAGATAATGATCAAGGTATGTTAATGCATAAGGCGCGTCAAATGATTGCTGTTGTAGGTGGTGCCTTTAAGTGCACGGATATATCACGTGCTTGCACTTATTTAACCTATGAGCAAGAAGGCAAAATGGTTGATCATGATTTATCTGGTTTTGAAGATGGTACAGAGAACCCTCAAGGTGATGAGCAATTTAATACTGCAATTGTTGTAAGTGATGATAAGCATTTGGATGGTTCGAGTTTTTGGAGTATTCAAAAGTGGCAGCATGACTTTAGTTGGCTTGATAAAGCGAGTCAACAGGTCAAAGAAGAACTTATTGGGCGAAGCTTGGATGATAATCGTGAATTTGAAGATAATAAGCCGTTTGCCCATGTAAAACGCACGGCACAAGAGAGCTTTGATCCTGAAGCGTTTATGTGGCGCCGATCGATGCCATGGATTAATGATCAGCTTGAAGGAGGTTTAATGTTCTCCTGCTTTGCCTCGAGCTTTTATCCATTTGAAGTTCAATTTGCACGGATGACAGGTGACGAAGATGGTGTTGTCGATGGATTGTTTAAGTTCTCAAAGGTACTGTCAACTCAGTTTTTATGGTGTCCACCTTTTGTTAAAGGTAAGTTGGTTTTACCTAAGTTTATGGATGATTAGTTTGCTTCTAGTGTCGCAATTTTGGTAACAACGGCTAACACTTCAGTGGCGATTTTAAGCTCGGAGACTGTTGGCAACGAAGGTGCAATACGAATATTGCAATCTTGTGGATCCTTGCCATAAGGGTAAGTGGCACCTGCGCTAGTTAATTTAACACCCGCATCCTGCGCCATTTTGACGATTTTCTTAGCAAGTCCTGGTTGACTATCAAAACTGATGAAATAGCCACCTTTAGGCTCATGCCACTGTGCAAATTGACCATTTGTGCCAAGTTCAGTGCTCAGCACTTCATTCACAATGTCAAACTTAGGTTTTAAAATAGCGGCATGTTTTGCCATGTGTTGCATAAAAGCCTCTTTATTTGGAAGAAGCCTTAAGTGGCGTAGCTGATTAATCTTATCATGACCAATGGTTTGTGTTTTTAAATGTTGTACTAACCAATCATAATTGCCTTTATTAGCGGCAATAACGGCAACGCCAGCGCCAGCATAGGTAATTTTTGAGGTTGAAGCAAACATAAATACACGATCTGGATTACCTCTTGTGCTACACTCGCTAAGAATATCAAGGATCTCAGCTTGATCCTGCATATCTAGGTGGTGTACAGCATAGGCATTATCCCAGAAAATTCTAAAGTTACTTGCTGCTGTTGTCATCGCAGCAAGACGCTTGATCGTATCATTACTGTAGCTTTCACCCGTTGGGTTGCTGTACTTAGGTACACACCACATGCCTTTGATACTGCTGTCATTGGCAACAAGTTTTTCCACTTGATCCATATCTGGACCATTGCCAGTTAAAGGGATATTGATCATCTCAATGCCGAAAGACTCACAAATGGCAAAATGACGATCATAACCAGGGGTTGGGCATAAAAATTTGATTTTCCCTTGTTCAGACCAACTTTTTGCCTGATTTGGCAGTTTGTGAATGAGCGCTTTAATGATCGTGTCATACATCAAATTAAGTGATGAGTTGCCACCAACAATTATTTGGTCAGTATTAATACCAAGAACATCAGCAAAAAGTGTTTTGATTTCAGGAAGTCCTGTAAGTAAATCAGGCGGACTGTAATTGCGATAATCAGGTGCAACAACGACATCCTGATGGTTAAGATTGTTAAGCAATTCATCGGATAGATTAAGCTGCTCAACACATGGCTTGCCACGTGTCATATCAAGTTTTAATCCCTGATCAATAAAAGATTGGTGCCGTGTCTTTAGTTGTACCAGTTCATCTTTGATTAAAGTTGCAGTCATTACTTATTTCCCCCAAGCAATCAAAAGATAGATGTAGATGCCAATATATAACAAGAAGAATACAAAGGGCATATAAGTTTCAATACGTTTAAGTGGCGTGAAAGAGCCTTTTTGCAGTGCAGTAACGCGCTCAGCGGAAAAAATTGGACTGGAAGGTAGACGTTTTTCAAGTGCGCCAATGACTTGTTCTTTGATGTTAACCGTGTGGCGATAAAAGCGTACCACGCGCCACCAACAGTAGCAAATGGCTAATAATCCCAACAAAGGCAAGACTAGTAAACCAAGTGATAATTCAGTGCTTGAGCGACTAATGCCAAGCGCCATAATACCAACGATGGCGATATTGGTGATAAGGAAAAATAGGTTGATTGATACGCGGCGGAAGCTTGCGCGATCTGCCATCTCAACGTAGATTTTATATTGTTCTATCAACAGTGAATAGTATTGTTCATTACTGAAATGATCTTGTTCTTCATTCCATAAATTATCCATGTTGATGTTATCATAACGACTCATGAATGATTAACTCCAATTTGTTATCAGTTTTACATCACTCAGATTAGCAGATTTGCAGGCAATGGACTATGGCAAAATGGCGTATTGTTTAATAAAAAATGATGAACTGGATTCTAGGAATAAAGTATTGCATAACAGTTAATTAGCTTATGAAGTTTGTCAATAATCTTACACGCTAATCGTGTTAACGCTGCAATCATTGTGATACCATAGGTCGGTAAATTTTAGATTAAAGAAAGTTTAGAATAATCAGAATAAAAAGGTGATTTATGGCTAAAGGTACAGTAAACAAGGTGATTTTGCTTGGACGATTGGGTGCGGATCCTGAGGTGCGCTATATGCCAAGCGGTATGTCAGTAGCGAATTTGCGACTAGCCACCAATGATGGCTATAAAGATCGCCAAACAGGGCAGTTTGTTGAAAATACAGAATGGCATCGTGTGGTGGTCTTTGGAAAGCAGGCAGAAACAGTTGCTCAGTATACACAAAAAGGTTCATTACTTTATATTGAAGGGCGTATTCGCACGAATAAATGGCAAGATCAAAACGGACAAGAACGTTATACAACTGAGATTGTTGCCAATGAAATGCAACTAATGGGTGGGCGAAGTGATAGTCAAAACAATGCTAACCCTCAGCAAGGCTATTCGCAGCCACAATTTAACCAACCATCAGCGCAACCACAGCAGCCTGCAGCTGGTGCATACAATCAGGCGCCACAACAACAAAATAAGCCGCAAGCACAACCGGATTTGAGTCAACTTAATGACTTTGATGACGATGATATTCCTTTCTAATATTCGGTAGTTGTCCCATGCATAGCGAGTTTATTGAGTTAACCCAATCTGACCCAATGCGTTGGGATATTAAATATAGTTATGATGATAATATCGCAGGCAGGGGTATAGCAGGCTATTATGCGAATAAATGCTTGATGACTAAAGCCTGTTACGCTGCATTGCAGCAGGTGGCTCAAAGTGTAGCTAAGCATAAGTTGAGCTTATTGATTTGGGATGCTTATCGACCTGCTAAAGCCGTTGATGATTTTTGGCAATGGGCACAGGATCCTCATGATAATCACACGCAACGTCAGTATTACCCTAACTTAAGTAAAGCTGACTTATTTGGGCAAGGCTATTTTAATAAAACATCAAACCATTGTAGTGGCAGTACGGTTGACTTAACTTTGATTAATCAACAGGGCAAAGCGCTGGATATGGGTACGATCTTTGATTATATGGATCCCTTATCTCACCCCGACAATAATGAAGTTTCAAAAGAAGCAATTGCCAATCGAGCATTATTGCGTCAAGCAATGTTAAATGCTGGGTTTGAACCAATAGCGACAGAATGGTGGCACTTTCGATTGCTCGATGAGCCATTTGCTAATCAAATGTTTGATTTTGATATTGTGTAATTAAAAAAGAACAGGGATGTCAATGAGTAATAACAAGGTTAATGAAACTAAAGAATTCTTAGACGCTCTATTAATTGGGCGCGATAATAATGCGTTGGGTGAGTTTCTAACACCTGATTGTTTGGCTTTGACTGACTATGGCATTGCTTTTGGTCGTGATGAAATAGCCATGGATCTTTCTTTTTATTTTCAATCAGTTGATGTCAGATCACTTGATTTTTTGCAACAAGCGCATTGTGCCGACACCACCGTATTGCAGTTCTCTGAAAACTGTGAACATATTGGTGAGTTTTGCGGTATAGAAACCACAGGCAAGAAATTTGTTTTTAATGCTTCAATTATGTTGCGTTGGCAAGAGGATAAAATAAAAGAATATTCGTTATCACCTGATATGGCGGGTGTTTTTGCACAGATTACGGATGATAAAACCGCTGCAAAAACGCTAGAGGCATTGAATGAGTCAAATAGTCGTTGCTATGCAATGTTAGCAAAGCTTTATGTTTTAATTAACGCACAAGGACTTTATCTGACAAAGCAGCAAATTAAATGTCTGGCTTTGTATTTTGAAGGGTATAGCACGGTTGTTAGCGCTAGAATACTACAGTGTTCTGTCGGTACAGTGCGCACGCATATTCGTAATATTCAGGAGCTCTATCGTAGCCATTTTCCAGGGAATATTGAAGCATGGTTTAAAAAACAGGGGTTATTTCAGAATATGCGCCGTTATGCGCGTTTGTTACGATAATTATAAGGGTTTATGAAAGCTAATAAAAGCCGGGTGAATGATTAGTGAATAATGATTATCATCGACATATTTACGCTTAGCATATTCCATAACATCTGCATTGAATGGCTCAATCCCTTTTTGTAAAAGTTGTTGATACATTTCATAGGTGAAGCTGTCCTCTAAGATTGAGAAGCGGCAAATCTGGTACATTTCATCCAAGGTTGTTGTATTGTAAAAAGCATCAGTTATCTCGAGATGATAGTTAATCTTATGTTTGTTAGCAATTGCCTTGAGAAGCTTATAGCACTTATATTGTGGGTTGTAACTTATGCATTTTTCATAGTGCTCACCCTTATTAGAGGGCACTACAAACATTAATACGCCTCCTGGAGCGAGCGCTTTATATGCCTTTAATGCAAAAGTCTCCCAGTCTTTTTCATCAACGTGATAGAGCACATGTGAGCATAATATAAAGTTATACTGCTCGGTTAATTCGGTTTCTTGGAAAGTTTGATTGATCACGGTTAGATCATCAATTGATTTTAATAGACTTGCGTAAGTAGGATTAGGTTCGATCGCCAGAGTATTATTAAAGTGTGGTGAAATCTTATTGGTAATTTTACCCTCGCCTGCACCAATGTCTAAAAAACGATTACAGTTGATGGTAGATAAAACCTCTTTCGTAATATGATCTATGATTTGCTTAGAGTTATCATGTTTTTGCAGGATTTTATAAATCTTAGCATATTCTTGTGCTGTATGTATGGTTGCCATTATTTTACTCTTGTTGTGTGGTTTATTAGATTGCAAAGTATGTACGAGCGGCTTTTAAAGCTATAACCCCTTAAGCTTTAAAAGCGCTGTACAATCGGCCCCCACCGTAATAGGTTAGCATGTGGAAAGATTATTTATGCTATGGAGGCATTTTAAGCGCTATTGTTTTATAAGTGAATACCACAAAATTAAGGTATTAATGTGAGGTTCTTAAAAAGCGATTAATGAGAAATGTAATGATGCCAAAGGCAAGGCAAATAATCGCAATATATAAAAATACATGACTATAGGTCTGATTGCTTAATAATAAATTTGTTGCTTTGTTGTCGGTAATAGTCAGCATAGAAAGTTGGCCTGAAACGGCAACACCAAGACCACTTGCAAACTGCCAAGCGCCTAACGCAAAGCCTCTGTTTTTCTCATTAATATACTCTCCAGCGGCAGCATTGCCATTGGGTTGTACGAGAATTTCACCTAGTCCCAAGAAGAAGAAAAATATAACAATCCAGAAAAAGGCAACCTGATGATTAGCACCACTAAAATAGATAGCTAGTGGAATGCTAGCACCTGCAATTGCGGTAACAATAAGCCCAATAAAGAACTTTTGATCAAAGGCGTTGTGCTTAAGCTTGCGATACCAAAAGTAGCTCACGCCAATTGCACAAATAAACATGCTGATATACCAAAATGTGATGACAGATCCAGCTGGGTATACAAAACCAAAAATATGTCGATTTAAATTGTACTCAGAAAAGAGAGTAATATTAGTTTGGGCTAGCGTTGCAATGCTCCAGTAAGCAACATTGATCAAGCAAAATACAAGGAACTTTAGTACCCCTTTTTTCTGAGTCATGTTGGGTGCTTGTTTAACGAGATAGAAAAAGTAGCCTACAAGCAGTATACCGACAATATAAATGGTTAATGCAGCTGTGTTTGGTCGTTGGATAAGATAGTGCACAACGATAAATGTAACCACAAACACGAGTATGCTATAAATATATTTGTTGAATGAAACTGAGCTGTTAGATTTGGGGTATATGTGTTGAAAGCCAAGAAAAAGCAACAAAGCAATGACGTTATAAACAGCGCCTATATAAAAGGCCGCTTGATAGCTCAAATAATCCGCAATAAACCCAGAGCTAAAGGTCGCAATCATACCGCCGGTTGCTAAGCTAATATAGGCAACCGTGAAATAATAAGATCGTTTAGCATTTTGCTCAGGAAAGCAGCTATTTAGTAGTTTCCAAATGCTTGGCAAGTAAAACGCGCCACCAATGGCAATACAACTTAAACTGGTGACAAGTAAGGGCTCACCAAATTGTGCTAAGGCAAAAAAGCCAAAAATACTAAACAGTTGCCCAATGATTAGTGTGCGTTTGGCATCAAGCAGCTTATCAGCAACAATGCCGGCGACAAGTGGCAAGCAATAAAAAAGTGAAAAGAGTGCGGTGTTGAGCATATATGCTTCACCTTCACTGACCTTAAGTGATAACGTTAAATATAGCACGGTTAAACTAAACATTACACCGGTACTCATCGTCTGAAATAGGGTAATGAAAAAGGTCAGTGTGACGGGTTTGTTTTTGATTGACATATAAATTATCCTTATTTTCTCCCTTTAAAGTAAAGTGTCATGATACGCGAAATTCAAAACAAATCACTAGTAAATAAGTATAACTTATGTTACTTGTCTAGTTTGATGACTAATCCTGCGATTAAAATACTCACCGCGGCTAGATATAATGGTAGTAGTAAGTAAAATGTTGTCAATAAGCCAAGCGTGAAAGCATTAATCGCCCAAGCAATACCAAAAACAGATGTAGTACCACCCATGATGGCACCCTGTTCATGGCTCTCAACTTTGTTGGCAATCACGGATAATAAGGCGGTGTAGAAGATGATTTCTAATAACGCGCCAACAAATGCGCTGATAATCATCGAGCTTGGGCTTAAGAAAAAGGTGCAAAGCGCCAACAAGATCGCAATAATAATACCACTTAACAGCATCGCAAGATGATTGTTAAGGCGCTTAAGCACGACGTTTTGAAAGTAAAGTGTTGAAAATGCAAAGCCTAAACTCATGATCACAAAAACAAAACCAATGCTTGCCGGTTCAAATTGGAACGCTTGTGCTAGCACTAATGGCAAGCCTTGGGCGTAGTAGCCCCAGCCGATTTGCAAAAGCAAAAAGGCTAATGCAAGTATTTTGACACGCTTATCGCTAAACATTACTTTAAAGCTAAAGATGAGGCTTATTAGCTTAAGCTTTTGATTCTTGATGCGATTGGTGTAGGTTTCGGGTAGGAATAAACAAACACTTAGTAGGTTGATTACAGATAATCCGGCACCAAACCAAAACGGTAGTGTAATGGCTTGATACTCCGTTTGCGATAATAAGCCAACAGCTGTCGTTATTAGGGGACCAAAGACAAAGCCAATAGAGGCAGCAAGCGTGATTAAACTTAAATTTTTCACACGATTTTGTTCGTTAGAAATATCCAAGATAACTGCTTGCGCGATACTAAAGCTGCCACCAAAAAAGCCGCAAATAAAACGACTAAGTATAAAAATGCTTAATGAGCCTAACGCTAAGGAGCTCACAGATAGTAAATAAGCAATAATTGTACCTGCTAGTGAGACGATGATCATCAGTTTGCGTCCATATTTATCAGAAAGTCTGCCGATAATCGCACTACCAATAAAAATCCCCAAAGGCCATACTGCCATCGATAGACCATAATAAAAATTGCGTAGCGAATCAGGTATGCCAGATCCAAAAAACGGACTTTGTTTTGACATGATGATCTCAGGAATGACGGGAAAAACAAGCCCTACACCCATGACATCAATAACAATAGTCAGCATCAAAATAGCGACTAATAAGCGGTTGTTAACCGGTTTCATTGATAACTCCAAATATTTAAGTAGCATTTAGTAAAGTTGGCAAGTGCTCAACTTTTTATCATTATTATAACTAGCGAGCCACTTTAGAGTGTTGGCAGATAAACTGCAATTAAAATGATCGGTTTTTTCTGGTCTGTTGTTCATTCAAATAACCCTTTCTGATTCGGTGGGTCGAATAACAAATCATCGACTTTAACACCAAGATAGTTTGCGATTGGACCTAATATTAGAATGCTAGGATTACATTTTCCATTACAGATTTTGCTGATGGTTCCGGTTGACATGCATAAGGCGCGAGATATTTCTACAGTGTTAATATCTTTTTCGTACATGAGGAGTTTAATGTTTTTCCCGATGATAAATAGCTTGCGAATTTCATCATCATTGCGACCTATAGAGGTTTCCATTGCTTTGTGGGTGCTCAAGTGGCTACACGCTTTGGAAAGATGCTATAGAAAATAAAAATATTATTCAACAAAAATATTGTAACATATAACATATTCTGATATCATGCCACCCGAGTTGTCGACGAACCGTAGTCCGCCCCAGACACGTTCGTAGCTGAATTTCCTCCACCTTCCCTAGAAAATGGACTTTGTTCTCAGCAAGGACGGCAACTCAGAGAGTCACGATCTTCCTATAGGAAACAATAGGAATAGTAAAACGTTATTTTGAATATATCAAGCTTTTATTTTGAAAAAATCGATTTTTTTTACTTTATCAGGGTGAGGTTATTATAATTCCTTAAAAATAATCTTGACAATCAAGCCCGAAGAATGAGGATTGTTTTCGATGAAAAGTATTGCTTTATTGTGTGTAACAATCTCTTTGACGATGGATAAGCCTAAACCTGAGCCTGAAAGGTCATGACCTCTAGCACAATCCACACGGTAGAATGGATCACAAAGTTTGGCTAGGTGTTCTTTAGGTACACCTGGGCCTTTATCGATAAACAGTAAGTACAATTGATCACTCTCTTGTTTAACCTCCACCATGACATCACCTGCATATTTTAGCGCATTGTCAATCAGGTTTTGCATGACGCGTTTGAGTGCCTTATGCTGAGTTTTGATAATAGCGGACTTCAGTTTTGTTGAAAACGATACATTAAATCCATTTGATTGGTATTCATGACATACAGATTCGCTAAAATCAACTAAATCAATTCTTTGCTGCTTTTCATTTAGATAATACTTTTTTGTGTAAGTACTAATTTGACCAAGTAGATATTCCATATCGTCATAATATTGAGTAAGTTCCTTGTGGTGTTCCTCAGGGATTTGGTTATACATATAGAGCTTGGCTTTTGTTAGCGGTGTTTTTAGATCATGCGCAATTGCTTTAATGGTATATATTTTTTCATCCATAAGCGCTTTAAGTTTTTGACCGGTTTGCTCCATCAACTGTGCTAGGTTTTTTAGGTTAAATGGTTTCATAGCAGATGAAGTATGGCTAAGGTTGAGTTTATTGGCAACTTTTTGCATTTGCAAAAATGGTTGAATTAACTTTTGCTTATACAGGAAATGTAAAGGAGTGACGATTATCATAAATATGGCAAAGAATAAGAGCAGAAAATATAAATAATAACGATTTGGTAACTCAATAGTGAAATTTGCACATTGCTTAAGGTCTGCATAACAAATAGAGACCTGTTTTGAGGAAAAAAATGGTAATGAGCCTAGCCCGTCTTTGATTTGCTTTCTGATGTCTGTATACAAAAGGTGACTATTTTTTTTATACTGCGCCGGCATATCCAGTTCAATAACTGGCAAAAAAACAGGCTTTTGAGTAAATAGATAGGTAATGTAACTAGGAGTAGTATGTGCAATCGGTTGTTGGGCGCTTTGCAAGGTTTCGTTCTTGCGCAAATAGACTTGAAATATCGTATTGGTTAGTGAGTAAATTATTTTATGATCTTGATGATCACGATAATTCTGGTATGAAAGGACGATAAAGCATAAGTTTAAAATAACAAAAATAATGAACAGAACCGGGAAAAACCAAAATCTAATATACTGTTTAATATTGTCATAAAATTTCATCATAAGCTTTAGTTGGTCTTTGTTGTGTAAAATCATCCATGATTATAAGGAATCGTCATCAAATAAACTAAATGTTTGCATTGCCTATCCTCCCTCTATCTGTGTTGCTTAAACTTTATCATAGCCTTACTATGTCTGCGTTTAAGACGCCTTGATAGAAAACAGATTTGCTTTGCTAACCTTTTACTTTATTTTTCTTCAATCCCTAACGAGATAAACTGGATCTATTATATCCAGTTATAATAAGTCAGCAAGTTTTATTTTAAGCAATGTGCTTGTTTAGTTGTATTGCTATTTGATTTAAAATTGCCCAATAGGCTTGCTCAGGTTGTATGGCAAAATGCTGGGCAAGAGCTTGAGCAAATGACACCATCATTTTCGCAAAAAGATTGCTGTTAGCTGCCTTAACAATGGCATTGTAATCAGATATTGTTGATATATCTGTCTTTATCATGAACATCAATGCTTGATAGCTGTCAGTGAGTCCTGCCTGTTTTTCTGATTTGTGGACATGATCAATAACACTTTGTGGTAACTTTAAAGTAAAGATTGTGACACCGAAAACCTTAATTGGCTTATTGATATGTAATGCTGACTCAAGGGCATTGTTAACATCAATGATTGCCTGAGTAACACCTGAAATGGTTGCATTTTGGCGCAATAATTGAATGTTTGATTCAACCATTTCAGGTTTTATATTGTAAAGATTATCAATCGTTTCCTGCTTGGTCTTTGCGTAGGCATCTTGGGCATCAATTTGTAGTTGATAAGCCATGGCATTAATGGTGACATATGTGTTTTTAGCACGGTCTAGACCTTGTTTTTGGATGTTTGATAAACCATAGATTGTCATATAATTGATGAAATGATTAAAGTCCTGTGCTTTGTCACTGCTATCGTTATTTTGCCAGAAATTAACACGTGCTTCCCATGCCTTATCAAAAGCATCCTTATAGTTTAGTAAATGTTTATCCATTACAGGAATGTTACTAACATTTTGTAATGCATTATATACCTCAGTGGCAGCAACTTTGGTTTGTTGGGTAGCTAGAGAAATGTTTGGGTCCTTCTTATATGCAGGATATTCTTTGATTAGTAGGTCGGCAAATGAAATTCCCGTTGACATTGTTTCAATATAAGAGTGGCTTTTAGCTGCATTATAAAATGCCTTTAACTGTTTGACGCTCTCTGGATTGCCGGATATGCTGTCTTCTGAGAAGTCTTGAAGTGACTGACTGATGATGTCTTTATTAATTTGGTCAGTATTTTGTTGAGTAGAGCTTGCAAATGATAGATTTGCGCCTGTTATTGCAAGTGATATGCTCGTCAAGGCAGTGGGTAATTTCTTAAAGTCCATTATATCTCCTTTGTTTTTCAATTGGTTAGTTTTGCAGAGATATACACACCGTAGAATGATTTACAGTCGGTATACAATAAATGATTTTGTGCTCTGCAGCACTATTGTTAATGCGAAATAAGGAAAATACTGCACGAGTCAAAGCAAAATGGACGGATTGTCTGAAGTTTGAGTGGTTAGATACCTGATATTGAAGGTGAGGCGGTGGTCACAGTGGCATTATTTAATGTGGAATTAAATAATGTAGGCGCATAATTATTATCGGTCGTTTTGTCATTTTCATTATTATTTGTATTTAGAAGCTTATTTTTTTGATATAGGTTATAGATGCTACTGAAAATGGCGATTGCTGAACAAAATAAGGCAGCGGCAAACCCAAAAGTTGCAATATTAGCGCCTATAGCAAACAATACAACGGTAAGAACTGTTAAAGCAACAGTGATTAGAGCAAAAAACTTAAGCGGCTTTTCTAAGCGATAAAGGAATTCACGTCTCTTGATTTGACTTGTGCATAATGTTAGTGCGAGCATGGATTCATGACAATCACCTGCTTTATTGTTGGCTTTAAGACGGTCTTCCAGTTGTTGTAAGGATTTGATCAAGCTTTTATAACTTTCTTCACTATTGTTAGCATTTTGAATTTCATTCTGCCACTTTTGATAAGATATCTGGACCTGAGATATGCTCTCTTGATTAACCAATTCAGCTAAGGCATCAATCGACAATGACTCACACATTAGATAGCTAATACGTGCATCACACAGCTTGGCTGCTCTTTCGCTTAGGAGCCATGAAATAACTAAAACACTTGCACCACCAATAGGACTAGCTAGCGTGCTGATGGTGCTTAGTAAGCTACAGGTTGATACAATTAATGCGCTTAATGCAATCCCACTGCAGAGGGTGAGTTGTGCCGTGCTGTATAAATAATGATTTCTTGCCCATTTATCCTCCTTTTGATCGGAGTTTACTGCCATTATACTGAGTATCATCGTGTCAAATAATTGCCAAGCTAAACCGATAAAAGGTAGTTGTAAAGCTAATGATTTAATGCTTAATGCCAGAATTTCATACACGTTACGAAACAAACTAAGCCAATCGACACAAAAACTATAAGTGTGAACAATTTTTCTGGTTGTGCTCAACGAAGCGTGCTTGAATAACACTTCTAATTTTTTGAGTGTTTTGAGATCCGTCTGTGTGTTGTTGCTAAGTTTTGCGCGCAAAAACGCCTTAAGCTCGGGAGATAGCGTATGCAGATTCTCCATTTCCAATAAAGCGTGTTCCCAATGCAAATTGATCGACCCCTTATAAGAGAAAGGCCAAAATTCCAAAGTTGGCTTACGACGATATTTTTCTAATTGATCGGTAAAGATTGGCATAGACATCATCCTTTTAAGAGTAAAATAAATAGATATTTAAAAATATCTGGGCGATACACATAAAGCAATGACAGATGCTAGATATGGACAAGGTGATTGTTTTGTGTGATTTGCAGATGTCTTTATTAAAGGGGCAATTCATGAATTGCCCCTACTAATCAATCTGTCCGATAACTGCGTCAAATATTGTCACTTAAAATATAACAATGTAACTTTTGTGTCAGGCATCAATATGATGCTTTGGTAAAACTATTAAAACATAAAGATTAAAAATTAATTTTAGGAGAAATGTATGTCATTTAAAATTATTAACTCTAAGGATTCATCTCATTATTTAACTATTCAGAAAAGTTCTGCTTTTCGCAATACAGGCAGTAAAGTTTCTGAGAATGATAAGAGTTACTTCGGTAATAAAGCGACGCACAAAAATGGTTTTTATCCTGAAGATATTGAGCAGGCATTAATCGAGTTATCAAAGGACAGAAGTACAATTGTTCTAGATAAAGAGGGAAAGCCATACGATGAAAACCCTAATGTAAGTCGTGATGGGAATGGAGACTTTATTTTATCAAATGATTATTATGATAAGCTTAAAGTTTTTACTCGTTTAGAGTCGGACAATAGCTCAAAAGATTTAGCAGAGTCTATGGATAAACTCGGAATGATTATTTCTTCTGCTAAGGAAAACTCGGCTGACAATAAGCAAGCGCTACGAAATTTTAATGCAAATGTGATAAAGGGTTTTTTGCAAACAAATGATATGGAGACACTTCAAGCAAAAGTTAAAGTGGAGGTTGCTAATCTTGAAGCTTCATTAAAGTTTAACTCCCCTTCTTGGTGGACTCGTACAGGCAATACTGTTAGGGATTTTTTCGATGAATTAGGCACGGCTATTAGCAATTTCTTTAAATACATAGGGAGTAAAATATCATCGATATCTACTTCTAATTTACAGAAAAGGCAAGCAGCGTTGGAGCTGGAGCTAAAGTCTCGTGAAATTACAGATGAGCCCACTGTGCAACAGCTAAAAAATTTGATGGCTGACTTTGATAAGGATAGAGCAGTTGGAGTTGATGTGTCAGCGGAGAGAGTGAAAAAATTTATAGAGGATAATCAGGAATATAAAGATTTAATTAGAACAATCTCTAATCAAGGAAAAGAAAATTCGACTGCTTTGGCAAGTTATGGTACGGTGCAAAAAGAGATCGATGCAACTTTAGACAATATTTCCAGTGCGATAGAAGGTGCTTATAAAGCCAAAGAGTTGGATGATGAAAAAGCAAGAAATGCCTTGGCGAGAGATAATAAGTTTAAATCTAATTATAAGCCAGGGGTTGCGAAAAATAGAACCCAAAAAACTATAGACGCGCACAAAATGAATTTTAGCAGTGATCTTGAGAAGTATTTTGATGAACGACGAGAAATAGAAAACCGCAGTTCTATAAAAAATAATGATAATGTCAACTTGGATGCAAAGTCAGTTGATCATGCAGACCAAATTAAAACAAGAACTAATACAACATCAACTACATTAACTACTCATCTAGAAAGATATAAAGATGGAGTATTCAGTGATAGCAAAAATAATGAAAATAAGAGTGAGTCAAATTCAGATAAAATTATAAATCAAGAAAACCTAGAAAAGGAAATTAGTGATAAAGTAAGTAAGCTTAAAGTTAATGTTGAAAAAGTCATTAAAAGGAATAAGGAAGAATCGTCTAACAATACAAATCATAATACCAGCGACTCGCAAAACAAAGTAAATCCACTCTTCAAGCCCAGCAATAAACTTGGAGAACAATCAACCAAAACCACGAGCAAAAGAGTAGAGGTAAAAACAGGGTTAGAGTTGGATTCTATAAAAGAGGTAGCGTCTAATGTTGAGGAAGAAAAACCTTCTAACAACAATATTGGTTCAACAAATCAAAACATTAATACCAATACTAAGGTTGCAAACATTGAAAATCAAGGAAACCTAAAACTGTTACTGGAATTCTTTAAAAACAACACAATCAAGCCCAGTTGGAGTACTTATACCTACTATAAAGAAGGTAATGTTAGTATTGGAGAGAAGCAACATATTGATGTTGTGCTACCAAGGTATGTCCTAGATGCTTACGATTCAGCACAGCATAATCTTCAGACGATAGTTAGTGGTATTGCAAAAGATTTAAAAGAGAATAGTGGATATAATCAGATTGCTCAAAAAATTACTGAAGCTAGAAATAAGCATCATGAGGGGTACGATAAATACGTTACAGAAGACTTTAAAATGGCTATAAAGTCAGGAAATGATCTAGGTTTTTACGCAAATGTTCCAGAATATATTAAAGACCCAAGTAATGTAGAAAAAGCGTTAAAAAAACATGAGGATAGGAGGGGCAGGAGGGGCGGCAAAGATTGGCAAAGTGGATTAGAAGAAAATGTACTGCCAACTCTGTTTGATTCTAATAATCAAGGCAATAACATTCAACAAATGGGAGTGCTGTCAAAACAATGAGTTTCATACTAACAATTCATGTTTTAAAACCTAAAATGCGTAACTTTAGTTCGTAATTAAAAACTAAAAAGGCAAACATATGATTAAATATCAACTAAAAGACAATGGTGGCAATAATAACAATGACTGTTTGTTAATTGCCATTGGTCGACTGGATAATCCAGATTTAAAGGAACAACAAGCGCTTGAAGCTGGTTGGCAGGCTGTTTTTAACGGTGTCAACAAGATGTCGCTTGATGACTTACAGATGCTGTATACCGAACTAAAAGATGCTTATTCAAGAGATATTGATAATATTGGCAACTATTTTTCCTTGGATTTTAATGATGATAATTCAATAGCGTTATTCAAGTCTGAATTGAAAAAAACATTTGGAGATAATAATCTATCAGAAGAAGTTATAAATTCTCAGTTGCAGGACAAAGTAAGGCAAGAAGTTAATGCGTTTTTGGGGCATTTAAAACAACAAAAAGATCTCCAAAAGTACGTTGAACTGCTTAAAACCATTCCTGAAGATAAAAAACAGCATTTGATGCTGGTATCTGTCAATGACTTAGAGTCTCATCCAAGTCAGGTCTATGAGCAGTTTAGAGATTTAATATCATCAGGTAAAGTCCCGCATTTTATGGCTCATAACGGTGGGCATTACAGTAATATTGTGCCCACTAAAATTGATTATGAACTATTTGATCAATCAACTGACCCAGAGCAATTAATCAAACAAGCATTTGTTAATCTCATGAATGATGCATTGCTTGATGCTACAGGGTTTACTCATCCTGAAGTATTAACACGATCAGATGATAATTCAAATTCACAATATAGCTTACAGACCTTGGACAATGATCTTAAGTTTGAACAGGATATGCGGCAAGCTAAGAGCGAGTCAGCAACGTTGTATCAAGAAAAAAGATTAAATAATTCCAGTGAGAATATATCAAGCAATATTCTACAATCTGGAAGTGTCGATTACCCCACGCTAGAAGAGCTAGAGGCATACTATCATGAACAAGAGGTTGCGACGAAATTAGAATCGCTTCTAGCGTTTGTTGATAAGAATATTGACAAGGATTATATCAATAATTCGCGTTATACCTATCACTTAAATCATAATGGTAAGGATTATGATGTGCCATGGAGTTTGATGCAGGCATACGATCCTAGAACATTTGGAAGCTATGATAGTGATAAGATTATATCAGGGCTAAAGGCAGATCTGAAGCAGGAGAATTCAGCGGATATTATTGCTCAAAAATTAAAAGCACCGATGTACGGTAAGCTATATAACAATACATATGGTGTAAGCAACAAATATACAGAATGTCTGAAGAACCCTAAACAGCTTAATAATGAATTCAGTTTATTTAATCCTGAAAATCAAATTGGTTTAAAAGAGTTCAGTAAACAAATTTAAAAAATATCAACCAAAAGTAAGGAAGATTAAAAGTGACTGTTAATGTAAATGAAATATATAACCAAGCCAAGCAATTGAAAAAAGCGGGACTTGATTTTAATGAACGCCTATCAGGAATTGAGCAATACTTATTAACGAAAGAATCTGGTTTCGTGCAAACATTGGTCGATAAAGGTGTTCAAAAGGATGATGCATTTGTCGCGTGGTTTGGACTATCGCCAATGGCAGCGCAGAAAGATACATTTGAGGGGTTTAAACAACTGATAGATACTTTAGAGTCTAATCCAAAAGAGTTTTCAACAACAATGCAGCAACTAAGGGATCATTATTTGGTTGAAAGTGGCTCAGGTAATCTCAAGGTTTTTTTGGCTGAAAATCGCTATAAAAATGAAGCGTTTAATACGGCTTTTGGAAATGCGTTGGCAGACACGAAGAGTGATAAGGCGGATAGTGGAAATCATATGATTTTTAAGCAAAATAAAGAGATGTTTGAACAAAAAGCTGTAGCAGGAAAGTCTGTATAGTTTTCACGTAAGATAGGGGGTGGAGAAAAATAAAGTAACAGGGTTGCAAAGCAAACATCTCGTTTGTTTTGTAACAATTCATTACATCGGGGGAGTGTGTTATGGAAATAGCATTTGCACATGCGACTGAAAGGGTTACAGCGAATAAAGTAGACCCAACACAAAAAATAGATGGCAAAAATTCAAGGGCTGGTAATCCCTATAATGGTTTTTATAGATTGAGTAAAAAAGATCAATCACTTGAGGCGGGTGATGAGTATTTTATCAAGGTGCCAATAAATAAAACAGAATTTTTTTTTGAAGCGTTAGCAGCGCGAATTATTGCTAAATTCAAGGAAAAAAATGTGATTCCTGTAGAGTATCAGCATTTGTTTGTTACTGCGGAGCCGGTGACAATTTATGATGGAGATAAAGAAACAAAAGCCTTGGCATCCAAAAAAGCGAAAGTGACAGAGCTTTTTAAGCTGTTTTTCCCATGGGAGGAATCGAAGCTTAGGAGTAACAAGTTAGAGAAATTTGACAATAAATATTTATACCAACTGATTACTAGTTTTAAATCTGCAAATAGTGGATTATCAATGGTAATATTTATGTCACTTTTGCTAGGTGACTATAGTGTTCATTCAGGTAATGTTTTTGGCATAAGTGGGGATGATGGCAAGTTGAGTTTTGGGAAATTAGACTTTGGTGCTGCTTTCCGCGACTTTGCAAAAAATAAGAGCTTGATTAAGCCGCATGAGTATGAGGTGAACTTATACAAAAAGTGGTATAAAAACTATCTTGAGTATTATTTGCGAATCCCAGGGTTTAAAGCCTCTTTGGAAGAGGTAAGAGAAAAGTTTTCAGAGGCTGACATAGACAAAATTAAGCGTTGTTTTAACGATGGCTTCGACGAATGCTATACTTTTTTTGATTTGAACAATCATCAAGCCATGTGCCAGAAGTTGTCCAAATATAGTGGTATTGATTTTGCCGACCAACAGCGCCGAGAATCACAATTTGGGACAATTATTAGCGATCGGCTGACAAGCCCCTTAGTTACAACAGAAGCAGGAGAAAATGTAAAAACGTATAAAAAGTACAACACCATTGAAAATCCAGTGTATGAACTCAGGACTTTTCATGGGCAAGTGTGTGTTGGTGAGCAAAAGCCGTTATCTGCAAAAAGTAATTCCGCAGAGATCAATCTGTGGGCGATACTAAAGAGCAATTATGAACATAAAAAAGATGACACGAGTGATGATATAAAAGCAATTTTTACCAGTTTGATGAAGATTTATGCGCATATGCTGGGTAAGAATGCTTCAAAAGAAATGGTGCATGATGCTGGTTTAAGGGCTAAGAAATATCATATTTTAAATCAATTGATTAATGGTGTTAGTGATATTTTGATAAGTGAGGAAAGCAATGAGCTAAACGGCTCAAAGTACAAACAAGTGATGGAAAAGTTTGATGCAATTGAGAGAAATGGTGGTTTAAGCATTCTAGATATACATTCCTCAAAAGGGAAAGCGCTTTTACGCAAACTTGTTGAGGTTGTTTTGTACCCTTTGCTGTTTGTTGTCTCGTTTGTTTTTCCAAATGCTAAAGACTTGCTGGCGCCAAAAAGTGCAGCACTTTTTAATCAAGCAAAAAATACGCTCACACAAACGTCTGAAATTCAGTTTAATGCCCAGTTTCAAAATCAGTTGGAAGCAGGACAGCAAATGGAAGCACACCCAACAAAATGACTGATATTTATTCTGAAGGTGGCTTTTGAGCACTGTATAAGTCAATAATAAATTACTAAATTATTTTTATTGTTAAATGTATAAATTAGGAGAAGCATATGCCCAATCAATTAGCAGCTCAATCCATGAAAAATATTACCCAGAATCATAAAAATTACCTTGAGCAAGTAATGAAGACAAATATAACGAGAGAGTTTAGCAAGAAAAACGTAACTGATGAAAAGATCAAGTTATTAATGATGCAGTTTGAACAGTCTTCATCAAAGTTTTCAGCATCAATAGATACCTTGCTTGAGGGAGCATCGGTGTCAAGCCAGATTAAAACAAGGGTTTTATCAGGTGTAGCGGGTGTTGTAAGTGGTCTTGTTGCTCGATCTGCACTAAATGAAATACTCCCTATTCCTGATTTTACACCAGGTAAAAATCTTGCAATTAATACAATCAGTGTGGCGCTAGGGGGTGTTGTTGCGAATGCGTTTTATAATATTCTGCCTGAAAAAACAAGGCCAGCAAGAGACTCAGAGGCATTTCAACAACAATTCAAAGAATCAGGTTTCTTTGCGTTGAGTAACGACTTAACCGAAAAATTTATCAGACTCTTTCACTATCGTGAATCACTATTGTTCGGAAAGCAGCATAATATGCCGATTGATATGCGTGCTGAATTTAAGGAATCATCAAGTACGGATGAATATAAAATTGCCGTTGAAACCTACTTTTTGACTGAACTTGATAAACTATTTGTGAATACATTCAAAGATATTTATGAGATCCATGATGAAAAGATTCAAAATGATAAAAATAGTTATGGTATGACAAGAGGCATCAAACGTTACTTTGATGATGTTGATCCAGATAATTTTACACAAAAGCTTCAGGTAAACTTTTTAACTCAAGTCAGCAAGTTTCTTACCAATCAAGCTGATGAGCCAAGTGTATATGCGCAATATCCCTTTTTGGCAGCAAGTGCGCTAGGGCTAGCTGCCGGTGCTTTGACAATTGCTGCCGCACCTGTAAGTGCGGGAATTGTTTCAGGGGTTTTAATGGGTGTATTTGCTTATTATTTACCGTCAAATATTGAGTCATTAATGTATAGTCATAGTAAAGATGAGCGGCAAACACTTAAGAAAATTACACAAGCAATTAATGATGAAGCAATCGAACTTGATAGACAAACCAAACAAGTGATGCCTACTTCAAACAGTAGTATTAATCAATTACAAAATTATGTTTCTAATCAATGTGATGGCGTTATATATAATGCTTATATTCTAGTTGGATCAACGCAATCCTGGCTTCAGGAATATGCTAAGCGTTATCGTCATAGTAAACGCATTGAAACCGACCTTGGTGCAAATACGATTGAACCAATCACCAAGACTGCTGATCGTCAAGCGATAGACTTTGCCAAGTTGCTCGCGGCAAATATCAATGACTCTACATTTGAGAAGTGTATCCAAAAAACTCAAGAATATTTAAATAATCGTGATAACAGCAGTTTTATCGAAAAATTTGGCGTGAAAGCAAAAGTCAAAGATCAGATATTAGAAATTGTTGCTACTTTGCCGAAAGATAAAGTGTTGCCTCAGTATTTGACTGCTTTTTATGTCAATGAACTTGGTGGTATTGCGCATGATTTAACACAAATACGTGATCTTAAGACCAATGAGGCGTTAACAGATGCTGCTAAAAAACTCAATACTGCCTTTGGTGCGACTTCTTTAGACAAGCAGGCATATATTTTAAGAGGGGATAGTGTGTTACGTCATCTTGTGGCGCTGCCTGCAGACGAGAAATTGCCAAAGATTGATGAAAATAATATCGATAATTACTTAACGCAATCCAGAGATTTCTTATTTTCGTTATTAAAAAAACCAGACATTGATTTAAATGCAGAAAATCACCTTGAACAAGCGCTTACATACAGTAATGAGTTCAGTGTCTATCATACATTACTACTTAAACAATTAGCAAAGTTGATTGATCCAAATAATCAATCAGTAAATGATAAAACAAAGGCAAAAATACATCTTTTTCTTAAAGAGAAATTATTTGTTGATTATTCAGACTTGTTAAGTCAAGCATTTACTGATGCCTTGTTAACTGGCAATAATCCAACGCTTGAAAGTATGCGTGAATCAATGCGCAATGCAATGGCTTATACTAAGCGATTTTACTCTCCTTATGCACTTATCACGGCAGAGGCAGAAGCATTTGTGAATAATAACGATAAGCTTCTTTTTGCATTGCATAATAAGCGGGTTAATTTCATGCCCGAAGCATCGAAGGCGTATATAGATAAACTCGATAAAGCTATAGAATCAACGGCAAAATTTATTGAAAAAATCAAAGATAATCAAATTCTTATTGGTACTGGTGCATATGGCGTTTATTTATACGAAGTACAGCAGGAGATTACAAATGCCATCAATGATATTAAGCAATATATAAAGGACAATCCTGATCACAATAACGTGGATCTAAGTCAGGCAATAGAGAAGCTCGGTACAAATAAGGAGAAGATAGATCATAAACTTTCCTTAGAGAATATGCGTTATGACAATTCACGGTATTATCAGTTGATTGATGAGATAATAACCGAGGTGCAAGCCTATGAAAAATCACAACATGGAACCTTTAGGAATGATAATAATAAAATAAAGGTGGCAACGGCTGTTATTGAAAATCTTAAAGCATTAAAAGATAAACCGATTGAACAAGTTAAGTTTGATGATATTTTCAAGCTTTCTGAAGGTTCTGATCAGGATAAGAGGGATCTGCAAGACTTAAAGAATAACATTGATAAATCGCTACTTGATCGAATTAGCGGTCTTTTAGAGCACTTCAAGGCATATATTGATCAATTGACGAATGCTTCAAATAATCATCAAGCTGAAGTAAAGATTGTTAAGCGCGATGGAAATCTTGAGACATTTTATGAAGTGGCGGATGATTTATCTGACGATAATGAAGACTATGAGGTTTGTAATAATGAGCATGAAATAGAAAAGAGTTGGGAGTTTGTGTCTATGTTTAATCAAAGTGTACCTGATAAAGATCCTAATTTGGCAAATGGTCAGTAACTAACTAAGCACCTAAACAATAGTTCCTTGGTAATAATGGATATTCGGATTAAGCCCGAATATGACAACTCGCAGTCATTCTTGGACTTGATCCGAGAATCTAAAAAAACACATGACAATATTTACATAGGTACTTAAGAGGGAGACCACTCATGCCAAATGATTTTGAAAATAAGGTGAATTCCGTTGAAATGGTTAAAAAAGCCATGGATTATGCGCATAAGCTAAATTTACCATTGGTCAATAGCACTATAAGACCTCTTGTGCTTTACGCGATGGCTTCAGTTCTTTCAAAAGTAATGGAGAGTGCCTCTAGCGGTTATTTACCAAGTGATAAGACACATGAAATCATACAAAACACCCTTACATTTTTACTGGGAAATGTTGTCGCACCATTGGCAGCAACGCAACTGTATAAAATAGTGGGGGATTTTTTTACAATTAAAAATATCGATAAAACAGACAAAGCTGAAATTAGTGATGCTGAAAGTCTCAGGCGTTCAGCCTTGTTTGTGAACTTATTTTTGCGAATTAATGGTTCATATCCCATCATAAATAGGTCGATAGACCTATACTTGAGTTTGTATAACTTTCGGGAATGGATCTATCTGGTGACGGGAAGCCATCCATTGATGTTTGGTAAAACTTCCTTAGATGCTTTTGATATTGATTTTTTTAACTCACGTAATCTAGATTACGCATTTGTAAGTTGCAAAGATGCACAAGGGAAAACGTGTTTTGAGACCAAATTTAACGTACCTTTGATTGCAAAATTGTATCCGCATAAAGTGGGTTACCTACCGGGCAAATGGTGCAAGGATAATGATAAATGGGTGTTTGCTACAACGGTTTCAAAGGATGAATTAATTCGAGAGTGTGATCAAAGATACCAGCAAAATTGGTTTACAGGAGGTGGTAAAGTATCTGATGTTGTTGCGTTAACGGCATTGGGCAAAACATATGATATTCACTATTACAAGCCTATGTTGTTAACGAGTGATAGTGAAAAAGGGATCGAAGATTTAAACAATCGGTCAGAGAGCGCGATTTATGAGTCATCAAAACCTGTATTGGTTAAGTTTGACCAAACTAAAAAAACGCATGCAGCAAATAACGATCGTTTGATTCATGACTTAAAGCAAGTTGCAGATAATAAATATGAAAATGTTTTCTGGGTAAAGCAACAGGAAAATGTTAAAGAAAAGACATTTTCACAATAATTTCTGAGGGGCTAATTCATCAGGTAATCAAATTGTCCAATCAGGAGGTTGTCTATTGAAAAACTGAGTAACAATATGTAACTTTAAGCATGCCTGTTTAAGCACAGCGATCTAAAAATTGATCAAAAATTCATTCATCAAGAAATTATAAATCAAAGGAGATAAATATGGGGCGTAACGAATTATTAAATGCTATTGAATCAATAGCTA
The DNA here is from genome assembly GCF_052030685.1 of Cysteiniphilum sp. 19S12-1. Taxonomy (NCBI): domain Bacteria; kingdom Pseudomonadati; phylum Pseudomonadota; class Gammaproteobacteria; order Thiotrichales; family Fastidiosibacteraceae; genus Cysteiniphilum; species Cysteiniphilum sp. 19S12-1. The sequence goes on along the minus strand of NZ_JBQAJM010000001.1, from coordinate 130,755 downwards.
ATGAGGAAATTAAAAACCAGGTAATTGATTCTGTAGGTGAGTTAGAAGCAGAGTATAAATCTAAGTTAGAGGACTTAGCTAAGGACAATAGTGATCTAGAAGAAGCTTTTAACGAGGCGATAAAGATTGGGGAAGAATACAAAAGCCAACATGAAAGTGACAATCAACAGATAAATGATCTTAATGAAGCCTTAATTAAGAATCAACAGCAATTTGATAAAGTAATTAAAGACTTTTATCAGGAAAATGAGCTACTTCAAGACAATAATTTCAAACTACAAGATGAGCTAAATAATATAGGAAATAAATTTAATAAAATGGAAAGTGTACTTAGCTTAAAAAATGGAGAGTTAGAAACCGTCGAGTTTCAGCTTGCAGAAGTAAAGAATGAACGGCAAGAATTATTGACACAACACCAAAAATCAGAAAAAAATTAATCAAAGACATTGAGGAAAAAAACAATAAGCTCAAAGAAAAAGCTGAGTTAATTGATGTTCTGGGAGAGAGAGTTGATCAACTTACTAACAGCAACCAAAAGCATCAACAAGAAGTGTTATTAAACCAGAAAAAGGTTGAAGAGTTAAATAAGGAAAACAACGCTTTACGCAAAGAGAGCACTGATAAAGACCTTTTAATTGAAAAGTTGCGAAATGAACTTAAAGCATTAAAGGGTGATTTAGATGATACGAAACAAGCTTTAAATGATGAAAAGCAGGCAAATGCTGAAATGCTTAAGAAATCATCAGAATCTAATGGTCTAACTTTAGATGAGGTTTTGAAAGAACAAAGTTATACAATAGAAAACGTTATACGTGAAAGTTTCAAAGCTCCTGACTCAATCAACACAGATTCTGCTGTAGGCAAAAACTTTAAGGAAGCTTCTGTAAACTTCCAAAAAGAGTTTATGAGTTCTCAAAATACTTCTCAACAAACAGAAGATTTTTGGAGCAGCTATGGCAGTAGTATAGCTGCTGTTATCAGTGCAGGTGCTGTATATGCTGTAGCAAGTGTATTTGCAACTCCTGCAGTGGCAGTGCTCTTGGCAGGTGCATCAGGTATGGGTGTGAAAGCTTACAATGCGAGCGATAAAAATCAGAACCTAATGCCTAATGATGCAGTGAGTGATGGTAACTTAAAAGATAGTCCTAGCAGCCAATCATCTATGAAAATGTTCAATGGTTATGAATCTACCAGTGATAATGTGGTTAAGCATCAAATGTAATCATTTTTATACCGCATGCAAATCATTTCCTTTAAGTCAAAACGCCAATACAGGCTTCGACTTACGCTCAGCCAACGTTTACACAATCAAAGTGGGCAGGAATATGATAATAGTCTTGGAATCCTAAATAAAATAACAGCATTAGGGATGACTCAAAGTTACAGGTGCGCCTAAACAACACCTAAATGACAAGTGAGTGAGGTAAAGAAACAGTGCCTATTTATGCCACCTTGTGACAAAAAATAATATATCCCACCTAAATAATTATAAAAATACATCATTAGACTTTTTATTACCTAACTAATTGGCATGGTTATTTTAGGATACCACCCGAGAGTTTTCTATTGACGAAAGTATAGGTCTGGGGTGTGTTCAAAAATAATATCTTACTATTTGGTATACATAAAACGCAGATGCAGCAATTGATTTTGTGTTTACCAAATTGCCGTTTTCTCATATGTCACCACACTTTACAGTTACAAAAACAGATTAAAACACAAAAAATTTCTCTTTTAGTGATGTCAGCATTTGATGGACATCAAACAAATATTGCTATATGCGATAGACTCTGTAAGCAATACAACAAGCTTCCTGTTATTGTCGTAGGAGGTGTTGAGGATACTGAATTAGAAATGTCCTTTTATTGTGCTGGCGCTGTGGATTACTTGTGTGGAGATATGAATATCAAAATACTCTCACGAAAAATTGAGTCAACCTTGCGGGTGTTAAAAGCTGATGAGCATTGTAATCAGTCTGAAGATATTATTATTGGCGATTATCGGTTTAATATAGATAGGAAAATTCTAGTTGACCATAAGGGGACTCAGTACAAGTTAACACAGTCAGAGTCATTTGCGCTTGATTTGTTGGCACAGCGCCAAAATCAAGTTGTTTCAAGAGATGAGCTTTATTGGTGGGTATATGATCGCCCTTATGATGGCATGGATAGAACCATTGATGTTTTGATGAGTAAATTAAGAAAAAAATTACATACTCAAAAAACAAACAAACCGTTAATTAAAACTGTCAACCGAGGGGGGTATATGCTGAATGTGCCTTGTTGTTAACAAATGGGTACATTATATCAAGTGCATTTTAGATTTTTGAGTGTTGTAATTAATTCGCAAAGTTTGATGGGAGTAAATTAGTGAGATTCAAAAAATTGATTTTAGTGGGATTGTTAAGCATGACAGGCGTGGCATCTGCAAATATTGCTGTGGATAGTCTTTATGATATTTGGTCTGAAGATAAGCTTGCGTTTTCAAAGACTATTCATAACAATGATTCAAGCAAAACAGCCTATGTCAAAGTTGAATTGTTGGAAGTGAAGAATCCTTTGTCTAAAGATAAAGTCGAGAAAATGCTATCTTCTAAAGAAATGTCAGAAGGATTATTTATTACCCCAAGTAGATTGATTATTCCACCGGGACAGTCCAAAAATATTCGTTTTTACCATCCAAAAGGTAGGAGCAAAGATCAGATTAGCTATTATCGTGTCAATATGATTCCAGTATTACCGAAGAAAGAAGATGGGTTTGAGATTAATGATGAAGAAGCTTTGTCAAGTGGTGAGATATCTGCGGGCGTTGGCATTATGATCGGCTTCTCGAGTATCTTAGTGGTTCAGCCGCAAAATACCAATTATCAGACGAGTGTTAAATTCAAAGATAAGCATATTGAAATTGACAATGATGGTAATGCGCTAGTTGAGGTTGGAGTCAAGGCAAAATGTAAACCTAAAGAGGAGCTACAGAAGTTGTCTGTAGACTTGAAAGAGCAACATTGTGATGATCAGAATCTATTTGAACAAAGATATAAAGTTTACCCATCAAATCCCAAAATAATAGACACAGTGCCATTGGCTGATAGTGTTAATGTTGAGGTTTTTGAAAACGGTAAGCGTGCTTACAGCCAAAGTTATTCAATTGTCTAGTCCAAGCGGGCAAATCAAATAAATCCGATTAGCTATTTATTGTTTCAAGTTTAACCAACAGAGTTTTGATCTTTCTCGTAAGCTTTTGCTTGCTGAAAGGTTAGAGCTCATATTATCAAACCAAAAGGAGAGAATATTATGTTAAAAAGTAAGAAAATCTTAATGGCAGGTGTTGTAACAGCATTGTTTAGCAGTGCATGTTTTGCAGATGCAAGTGACAGCGTTACAAAAAAGATTACAGTTGAGATTGAGGTGGGGGCAAAAACTCTTCAGGATAAACTTAAGATGACAGAAGATACATCTACTAGTGCTGTGAAAAGGGGTGCGTTAGAAACAAATAAAGGAACTTCAAGGATTGATAACTTTATTACGTGGAATGATACTACATCAGGAGAGGTAGTTGTGACGGTTGCTAGTGGGGATAAAGATGGTGGATCATATGTCATTAAATCAGGTGAAAACAAAATGCCTGTGGCTTTTAGCATAGATGATAAAGAGATTAATGAGACTTCTGGGAGCGACAAAAAGCTGAAGCTAAACTCATCAGGTGATACCAAAGAGTTAGTAGTAACCTATGGTGATGGCTCTAGCGCTTATCCAGAAGGCGAATATTCAGGAAACTTCACCTTTAAGATATCAACTGATTTTTAACTAAATTTACTATCCCTGTCGTAAATCATTTTACGATGGGGAGTTGTTCAATAACATAAAAATATAGTCGAGAGAGTCATTTAGATGAGATTTAAAAGGTTTAAACAGCTCTTGTCATTTGTTTGGATAGGTTTGTTGCCCTTGCCAATAGGGGCAACTCTTTCTGTTTCTTTGGATGATAAATTCAAAAACGGGATTGAGGGTCTAGAAACGATCCCAGAAGATTTTGCCTCACAATTAGCTGATGCCATTGAGGTGGACGTCTCTATTTTGGGGGTTGAATTGGGGCAGCATATGATTCGACTAGATAAAGGTAAAATTTTCCTTGAGTCAAATGGTTTGTTTGACAATACCAGTGTTCATCTGAAAGATGGTGCGCGATTGATTTTAAATCAACTATTTGCTCAAGGGGTTGATTCCAGTAAAACCATTGATTGCTCACCTGTGTGGGATCAAAGTGGTTTGTGTCAGCGTAATTTACCTTTTATGATGACACAATTAGATTTAAATAGTATGCGTTTGAAGTTATGGCTGCCTGCTGAAGCATTTAGCTATCAGTCACAGCAAAATGATAAATATCTTAGTGCGCCCGAGGTTACTCATCTAAGTTCATTTTTTGGTTATCGATTTAATTTTAATTATGCAGATCATCGTGATACTAATTATTATCTTGAGCTTGATAATGCCACAGGCTATGGTCGTAATCATTTAAATAGCAGCGTTTTTTTGCAGCAAAATCGCCAAAGCAGTGATGTGCGAGTGAATAATGTCTATTGGCAATATGATAAAGAGACGATGTATTCACGTTTAGGCTATTTTAATAATGCTAATTTTTACAGTGGTCAGAATACGTATAGCTTGAATTATGCGTTTAATGGCACAGGTGTGATTAGCGAACTAGGTAGCTCTGATAATTTATCGTTGTCATCACAAAAAGCATCACTTATTCCGATACCTTTGTTTATCAATGCCAATTCAGTAGTCAATGTCTACAAAGATGGTCGTTTAATTTCGGTGCAGAATTTTAGCGCAGGCAATCACTTATTACAAACAGAGAGTTTTCCAAGTGGTATTTACCCGGTCAGAATCGAAATTACTCAGGCAGGTCAAGTAGTTCAAACTAAGACAGCGATGATCAATAAACCATCGTCTTTATCAAAGCTTCACGATAATAATAAAAACTATCGTGTGTGGTTGGGTGTAGTAGCTAAAGATCAAGACTCAGTGATCAAAGCTCCTTACTTGGGTGGAAGTTTTGCAACTGCGATCAATGAGACAATGATTATGAATTTTGGTGGTTATGGTGTAAATAACTTGGCAGTTGCTGAATGGGATAGCGAAGTTTCTTTGCCTTTAAATACACAAATAACGCAGACAGTTGCCGTAGATTCTGGGGCTAACTATGGTTATAACCTGCAGTTGTCTAATAGCTATTTTAGATATTTTTCAGTGAGCGCTTGGTACAATACAAATAGCAAAAGTGATAATGCTTATAGCCCCTTTAAATCACGTTACAATAGAGTTGGGCTATCACCTTATCTAAATTTAGAATCGATCAAGTTAGGGTCGATTTCGGGTACTTATAGTTATAGTTTTCACACCAATAAGGATAATCTGAATGCTTCGTATTTTCATACGTTGTATCAACGACATAATTGGTATGTTAATGCATCGATAAGTTATGACAGAAGTTTGCAAGGAGACGGGGAGAAGCAAAATAATTACGCCTTTATGCTCAATATTTCTTATACCTTTGGTAGTGGTAATACGTTAAGTGATTACTTACGCTATTCACCGAGTGATAAGCAGATTTCTAATGGCTTAAGCTTCAGACCAAATCTAGACAATGAGCATATAAGATATATCAATGCCAATGTTGATTATCGTAAAGATTATGTTAATGGTATGTTGTCAACAAGTCTGGCGTCAAGTTATCTGCAGGGGGATCTAGCAACATCCGTGGTCAGTCAAAATAATCGTGAAAATTATTCCGCTTCAGGTAGTCTCTATGGTGGTATAAGTCTCACGCCACAAAGCATTGCGCTACACAATGATCACCGTGGTAAGTCAGGTGTGGTTATTCATCTGGATACAGAAGATAAAAACCACAAGATGGCAGCACAGATCAATGGTGTCAGTTATCCAGTTTATAAGGGGAATAACTTCATTGCACTGCCTCATTATAAACAATACAAGGTTTCATTGAGTGATCATCAAGATGAAGCGCAATTGCTACAGTACTCAGATAAGCGAGAGTTTGTCAGTCTTTATCCTGGTTCTATTTATTATCTGTCAAGAGCAGCATTTCCGGTGATTGAGGTTGTTGGTCAAGTTATTGATGGCAAAGGCAATCCAATTCGCGGTGCCAAACTATTAAGCTATGGCGATATGGCAACTTATAGCGATGAGTCAGGATTTTTTGTCACAAGTGTGAGTAAGGTAAAACCTGCGTTAACGATTGCAACGAAAGCCGAGAAATGTGCTTATGATTTAAATGCAAATGAAATAACAAGTGCTCAACCTGGTTATTGGGTTGGTGCATTTACGTGTTGAGGTGTGTGATGGTAAGAAAATGTTCTAATATATTGGTAGGGTATCTATTAATGAGCTTTTGCTATATAAGTGCCAATACAATAAGCATTAACGTTGATTTGGCTGAGAAAAAGATTACACAGACTGGGGGAATTATAACCTCTAAGGTGACATTTGATCGTCAGCTAATTTTTGATGTAGGGCAGCTAGATTTAAATGGAAAAATAAATCAATCTTTAAATGGGCATTTTAATTATTATTGTGGATATAGCTTTTACAATTATTGCAACGCTAACTCTAAAGGGACACTATCTAACAAGATCAGTTTAAGTTGTAACAATGGTGTTGAGTTAACCGGCACAGTGACCTCAGAAGGTGATAATTTTTACTTGAACAATTCTCCTGTAAAATCCTTCGGTAAGAGTCCTGGTCACTTATCTATTCGTTCTTCTGATTTATATCATATTAAGAAATTGCATTTTAGGTTTGATAATATCCAGCTTGCTGATTCAGCAGGAATTTCAAATTGCTCGGGTAAAGTCAAGCTTAATGGCAGTTTTTGGCTTAATCGATATCAAAATCAACATGATCGTAATCCGAAGGAATATAAGGAAATTAAAGTTGATAATCAAATACAGATGACGCTTAATTTTTTGCCTTACATAAAGTTAAAAGGGCCGTCATCATATAAGGTCACACTCACTGAAAATAGTAGCTCCGGTAATTATCATGCAACGGCTAGTATACCTTATGTGACTAATGCTAATAACGTTCAAGTAAAACTTAAAAGCTGTGACAGCTATCAAGACGGTTGTGTTTTGAAAAATGGTGATGACGAACACATTCCATTGACATTAAAAATAAATAATCAGGAATTAAAAACGGATCAAAATCAATCTATCGCTATACGGCAAGCTTCCAATGAACTAAATGTCGATTTACTTGCGGCTGCAGCTGCGGTTAAACAGGCAAAGGTAGGCAAGTACACAAATAAGACTGTGCTTGTACTTACGGCAAACTTTTAGGGAGAGATGGCAATGAACAAAATAATAAAATGGGTAGGACTGTTTATATTTCCGTTGAGTTGTATTGCTTCTAATACAGCAGAGGTTACAATTGATAGCGAGCTTGAGGTAAAGCCTTGGTTTACTGTTCAAGTCGATGGTAGCAACAATATTGATTTTACATCACAAGTAAAGACGGTTACCCACAACTGTTCGGTAGCTAATGAGGCTGACTATGTTTATGCAGGTAAATCTTCAAATATAAGTTTTCTAAGCAATATTCCTAACCCTAGTTATCGCATGAAATGTGAACAAGCAACGATGAAACATCATGAATCTTCTCATACAATTACTTTAGAGAGTTATGTTTGTATAGAAAACCAAGCGGAACCGTTAGGAGCTAGGAATAGGCGAGTGCCACAACGAGGTACTGAATTTTTACTTTTAGTTAAAAAAGTTGGCGGAAATGCCTCTTATCAAAGAGGTATCTATAAAGGGCAGCTTGTTTGTCATGTTTCGGTAGACTATTAGGTGGAAGTTATGATGCGAAAAACGATTATTTTTTTAAGTGGAATACTGTTAGCAATTGTATCAGTTGGGAGTTCACTTCCACCACAACAAGTTCTGTTTAATTTAACGCTTGATACTAGCAAAATGCCAACGGTCGAAGTTGATCTATCCAATCAACATTTAAATATTGGGCAGATTAAGCTTGATAAAGATCAGAAACTACCTCCTTTTAAATCTAAAGAATTACAAGGGCAAGTGTTGTTAACCAATAGCAATGTACTGGAGGTTTCAATAACCTGTCAGAATCAAGATAAGGGGCACTGTGTCTTACATGCAAACGATGCGAGTGGACAGTGTCCAGCTTGCAAAATAAGTTATCAGGTTTGCTTGTCTGTTGAGCGTAAAAGTCCTTTTTGTAAGGATAGTTTAAATAACCAAATCATTAAGCTCAATCAGAAGCAAAGCAATATACCGTTTAGTATTTATATTCAGGGTAGTGGGGGTGATCTTATTCCATTGGGCTCAAATAGTGAGAAGTTTATAGGAGACTTTTCGTTGACATTTAAAGCAAGTTTTATTTAACACACATAAGGAGAAAATAGCATGAGAAAAAAGAGTACTTACGTTTACATATTATCAGGTTTAATGGGTATGAGCAGTATTGGTTATAGCAATAATGTAGATAGTGGGGTAGGTTCTAGTGAGCCTATTAGCATTCCAGCTAACTATACTTTGCATGAGCAAGTATTAGATCCAGACTTTGATAAGACAGTAACCACAGAAACATACCATAAAGAGCAGTTAGATAATTTGCTAGCTACAGATAAAGGCTTTTTGTGGCTTCAATCACCAGCAGGGAAAAATTGGCTAGTAAGCAAAGTTGGTCATAACTGGTTTTTATCAGATTCGTTGGTTGTTAATCGTTGGTTAGATACAGAAGACGCAAAATCTTGGGTCTTAACACATGAAGGGCAGCAGTCGATGCTTGCAAAAGTAAATTCGCTTTCGGATGAAAAAGCGCTTAATTTTCATTCTGTAGATGCTAAGTGGTGGCCAAGTTTCGCGAGTATTATTGGTTATGGAGCAGCAGGAGTTGGTGGTGTTGCTGGCTACAAATACTATGATGGTGACGTGAAACAAAAACTTAGTGCAGGAGCTGCAATGGCAATAGCTGGATTAGCAGCTTTTAAACTAACTCAATCAGTAGTAAATGCTTGCACCAGCTTTAAATCAGACTTAGATAAAGTATTCATAACAAAAGCAGGACAGCAATGGTTGTATACCGAAAGTGGTATTAAGTGGCTAGTGAGTCCACAAGGTTCTCAGTGGCTTATGGATTCAGAAGGTCAGGATAGATTAAGCTTATTGGAAGGAAATAAAAATGGTCACAGTGTTGCAAAGGGCATTATACATAATGGGAGTCCTAATAAGATCAATCAAGTCGTACAACAAATGGAACAAGTTCTACTTAACAAAGTCAATAAGGCAAATACAATCGCGGGCTATTGGCATGCTTCTGATTTAGATCAATTTTTATCTACTTATGTGGGTGGATTGTGGTTAGCAAGTTCTACAGGAATTTCATGGCTGCAAACTTATGATGGCAGTCAGTGGCAGGTCGATTCAAAAGGTAAGATGCGTCCAATTTTTAACGAATGGTTAAATAAAGATTCCACTGTAGGAGTAATTAAAACCAATGCAGATTTACAAAAGATCATTCTTGAGCATATTGAAAGTATGGATAATCATGATGATTCCAAAAATTGGTATTATGAGTCCGAATTATCGCAATTTATATCCTCAAAAGCTGCTGGTATGTGGTTAACAACCGATGTTGGCAAAGAATGGATGAAAGGTAATAGTTGGCAGAGTTGGTTGAAAAGTGCCCGAAATGGTTGGTTTTGGGAGTATTCTGTTATTAAATGGTTAAATACGCCAGCTGCTGTAGAATGGATACAATCAAATGATGCAAAGACCCAGTTTAAAACTATTTTAAATCAATGGGATGCTGAGAAATGTAAAGATGGCATGATATATAACTCTAGCTGCTCTGCGGTGAAAAATACAAAAGCTGGGAAGTTATATGTAAAAGCTTTGTCTAAACAATAAAGCTGTTGATTGGATTTCATATATCAAAATAAGATCAATTAATTTCTTTTATTAAATAAATATCAATGGTGTTTTCTAATAACATGCTCATCTGTTCTTGACAGCATGATGAGTATCCATGTTGCACTTGGTGACATAGTCTAACATCTTGTGGCGTGACTTAAATCAGACTCTATGCGTAAATGGTTATGGGTTGGTTGGTTTCTCAAGTAGTTATTTGATGTGGTAATTAAAGGGCTGATCATTGTTATGTTTTTTGTAGTTTAAGGGGAAATATGGGGTTTAAGTTTAAGTACTGTTTTATTGCCAGCATTGTTCTATCAATCTGTCCGATAAAGCTTCTGGATATTGAGTTTTGAACATGGGCTGTGTACCTTGAGCTTACAGGCAAATCGCACAATATCTATTGATTTAGGTAAGTGTTTTGAGTTGGTGATAAGAGCGCTGTTATCTGAGGCTAATCTGCTAAGGCAGATAAATCGAACTGACTTTAGAGTAATTATAGTAAACAAAATATAAGTGATATTAAAACTAATTAATTAAAGGTTTAACAACAAAAAGGAGAAAATAATGATGAAGAAAATAAACAAAATGAACAAGCAAAAAGGTTTTTCATTAATTGAGTTAATGGTTGTGCTGGTTATTATTGGGGTACTGACTGCCATTGTGATTTCACAGTTTGCCAAGGCGGCACAGAAAAACCGTATTTTAGAAACAACAAACTTAATGGGCGCTGTTCAGTCAACACTGCATGATGTCACACAGATGGATTTAGGACGTGAAATTAATAATAGTTTAGTTGTAAAAAGTGATCGTATTCCTCAAAAGTATATCAACTCAATCAAAGGTGAAGGTGGTAAAACTACTAGTACAAGGATTGTGACGCCATTTGGTGGAGAGCTCACACTTGAAGGTGCAGCAGGTGGGACATCATACACAATTAAGTTTGATAGTATGTCGCAGCAGGCTTGTGATTCATTAGCGAATGCAGCATTGATGTCAGATGCAACTAATATAAAAATTAATGCTACAGATACACTGCTTACCCCTGATGCTATTTCAAAGGCATGTGAAGGTGGTGCCGGCACAGATAAGAAGTATCCGGTTCTGTTTACATTTAAAAGATAATCCTTTTGGTAGTCTGCAATTCTAACATTGGTTGTGTAAGCCTAGTTGATGATACCTATCCCTGCTAGGATGAAAAATAATCATTAGGATTACATGTTTTTGCAGTAAACAATAAAAACTTATTCTAGGAAGATCTAGTGCATATATTTTCAAAGAGACAAAACTGTCAGCTAAGACCTAAGCAACAAGGCTATATCCTCATTTCATTAATGGTGTCATTGGTGATTTTAGGGCTGATTGCAATCAATGAATATATGCGCTTGGTCAAAAAACAGCAGCTGGATCGAGCAGAAACAGCAGCGATACAGATGGTTAGTGTTGCCAATAGCATTGGTGATGCCATTTATGAGCCAATGGCAATGATTGAAAGGGCGAAAGGCAATTCAAAAGATCAACAAGAAATACGGGTAAAAGCGCTACAAGGTCAGGCGACTGAGATTCAAGACAAATGGCGCAAAGAGACCGATCATAATAATCATTGGGTTACTCTACAGACATTTTATAATGAACCTATTTTATCTGCAGTGTGTGGCATGAGTCGTCCGCCGATTACGCAGAGCCAAACGTTTTTATCTTGTCTTAAGGCGCGTCAAATGAATTATTTTAATAATGAATATCGTTCGGTTTGCCGATGCGTTAATCAAAAAATTGGCTATGCCGGATTTATCAATATGATACCGGCTGAGATTGATATGCAGCCGATTTGGGGTGAGGATAGTGAAACACCTAAATCTGTATTGTTACGCGTGCCATATCCTGAGCTTGGTGGGGAGGTCGATAGTGGCTTGGCATTGAGAATGTTGGCACATTTAAAGAGACATCTCGTTGATACACCACAATTAAAGTTTGCGGTGTGTATGGGGGAGCTAAAAAACCCCTATCGGTTGCCGTCCAATCCATTTGCTTGTGAAACGGATGTTGAGACAAGTAATTATTTGGAGAAAAGTAATCAGTCGATTTATATCCATATTGAAAGAAAAGATTATAAAAAATCATAAAAATATAGAAAAATAAAAAAATAGAAAAGGTAAAGGAAAGTGAGCGATAACAGAATCTGGCAAAAGCTGCCATGTTTAGTATGTTTTGTAACTGTTTTACTGGTGATTGCGCTGTTTTATCAACGTGCGCTAGCACAGGAGTCGGTTTCAGAGAGTTCTTTTAAAGTGGTGAGTCTTAACTGTGCCTTATCTGAACATTGTGCTGACATTGATATTAAGCAATCCCGAGGCGTAGGCAAGATTGTTTCGGATGATGAGTATAACGGTTTTACATTAATGATTGCCGATAATATTTTAGATGATTTGTCGTCTGAAGAGATGCATATGATTTTTGGTCAAGAGGATACGCGCTATGCAATTGGTGTTAATCTTGAGGATAACACGGTTGCCATTGCGCAAACACAAAAAGAAGCCGATTTATTGGCAAAGCACCCACGAGAAGTCTTCTATGCCCTAAAGGGACAAACCTTAAAACAGACGATTGAACGTTGGCTTTCTTATCAAGGGGTTAAACTGATATGGGAGGCATCTGTCGATTATAAGCTTGTTGCATCTGCTGTATTTGAAGGTAAGCTTTTTGCAGCCGATGGCGCATTAAACAATCTGTTAAAGGCGTTTGAGGAGGCTGATCATCCATTACAGGCGCAATTAAAAGCCAATAACGTGCTGGTAATTAAAGCCAAATCATATTCTTCAAATATGGTTGTTATGCAAAATGACTGAAGGTTGTCTTATGAAAAATAATAACAAAATATTGAATGTCTTATTAAGCAGTTTGCTGTTGTCCTTAACAGCATGCAGCACTGCCGTTTATAAAACGATTGATAAAAACACAGATGATCATATTGCAAAAGCAAATAACATGATGTCAAGCCTTAAAAAACCGGCATCAGAGCAATTTGTGACGGTGAGTGATACGCCTTATGTGCAAGGTGATCTTATTGATATTGAAGCAGAAAATGCTTTGCCTCAAATATTCCAACGTTCCTTTCAATATACTACTGCCGCAACGGGTGTTGCATTGGAAACTTTGATCTCCAAGATACATAAAATCACGCAAGCTAAAGTGATTGTTTCAGAAGGTGCGATTGCCTATATTCTTGAGCGTGAGCATGCTGCCATGCCTGAAGCTGATGTGGCAAAGAAAGAAAAAGTCGCTTATGAAGTCGCAGATATTCAAGATGTGATGCTACATTGTGACTATGTAGGTGATATTGCTGGATTCTTGGACTATGTTGCATTTAAGCTGGGTGTTTTCTGGAAGTATGATCAAAACAGAAACACGCTTGAATTCTTCAGAACGGAAACCAAGACATTTCATGTAGATATTTTAACAGATAAGATTAAAACGACGACTAAAGTTGGCAGTAACTCGAGTACGGGTGTTAATCAATCGGCTTCACTTAAGACTGAAAATGAAGCAGAGTACGATAATCCTTGGGCTGCGGTGATTAAAACCATTAAATCGATTATTGGTCAATCAGGCAGTGTTGATGAGAACTCAACGCTTAATCTGATTACAGTCAAGACCACGCCACTATTGATGCGTCAAGTCGCCCAATATCTTGAGGAGATTAATCGCACGGCAAGAAAGAAAGTCGTCATTAGACTGGATGTCTATGATGTTGATCAGAAAAATACCTCCAATTACGGTTTTGATTGGAATGCACTATATCAAGGAACTAAGGGGGCAATCGATTTGAAGACAGCAACAGCTTTAACGGGCAGCTATGGCACGCTAACCAGTGCGATTTCATCAGGACCGTGGAGTACTTCAAAATTAATTATCCAAGCATTGCAAACCATGGGTAAAACCACACATGTTACCGGTACGACAATGTATACTGTCAGTGGTCGTCCGGTGCCGATTCAAGTATCAACAACCACTGCCTATATTAAAAAGGTTGATGTGGTAGTGAAAGGGGGTGGTGATACACCAATCGTGGAGCAGTCAGCGACGCCGAGTGAATACAATGAAGGTTATGAGATTAAAGTGCTCCCAATTGTCGTTAAAGGCAATGAAATTTTGGTTGACTTAAGTGTTAATCTGACCAATCTGGTGCGTATGGATGAGTCAAAAGTGCCTGTTCATGGTAGTAAAGAGCCACAAACCATTAAACTGCCATCTATTCGTAACAAAAGCTTTATGCAGTCAGTGCCATTAAAATCAGGTCAAACGGTTATTTTAGCCGGCTTTGAAGACAAGAAAGATATTGCGCAAACCGACAGTGTTGGTCCGCAAAGCACTTGGATGTTAGGTGGTTCGCAGGCGGCGTCAAATAACTCAACGGTCACGGTGATTGTTGTCACACCGTATCTGATACGTTAACAACTATGGAGAAACACATGATTATTGCTATAGACAATAAACGTTATGCCATTGGCTTAACTTGGTTTATTGCGGATAGTGAACATAAATTATTTGATGCACTTTATCATATTGACTGTCAAAGCTTTGTAATGGATGTAAAGCGCAATATTGCTGCAGCTATGCCGTCAAATGTAACACAAAGTGAGGTGATTGGTGCTGTCTCACTTGCTGCCGTGCTTAGTGAACTATTGGCAAAAGATGCTATTTATATCTTTCGCTTGTTTGATAAAGCGGGTAATTCAATAGATAAGTATTGGTTGTGTGTCGTAAAAAACGGTGTGATTTTACCAACGGTCAAATTACCGGTCAATCAAGAAGCAAGTTTTCAAAATGACAATATAGAGTCATTAAATGGGGAGATTGAATTATCTGGCGATATGATTGTTGATGAGGCTTCTTTACATCAATGTATGCGTTATTTAGCCAAAGTTTTTTCAGTTGATACTTTTGGGCGAATTTTACAGTGTGATACAGCGGTTGATAATCCGTTGATTGATAAGATTGTCTTAGATTTTGCCATTGATAGGACACTAATCAAAAGAAACGCACTGACGCAATTATTGATAAATATCAAAGACGAAGACTCGCGCCAGTTTGTGATTAAGGCATTGCCTAAACATGTCAAAAAGGTAGACAGTAAGCCTGTTTCTCGTAAGGAAAATGTTTCTACATCAAGACGTAAACTCGTTAGTTACGGGGTGTTATCGCTAGTATTAGCTGTAGGAGGATATATGTATTTTTCAAATAATACATCATCAAAAAGTTCTAACAATAAAGATGCCAATGAGATGAAACTACAGCAGGAAAAAGCCTATATTCAGAAAGTTGAATCAGACATTCAGCATAAGAATGCTTACCCTTTGATTATTAAGTTTGTCAATGCCGTTGGCAATTTGCCTACGTCGGTATTGCAGTGGCATATCCAAAAAGTTAGTTATCAGCCGGGGGCATTGAATGATGTAAGTGCGGTTTATGTGTTAAACAATAAAAAGCATAAAGCTGCTCTAACAAAGGCAGCATTTAATCATATTCAATCATTACAAGCAACTTCAGTGACTGAGTCGGTTGATAACATGACTAATGTGGGCTTGAAGTTTGTATCTGATGATCATTCTTCCACTAATCAATTGATATTAGGTTTAAAAGAGACAGTGGCTGCAAGTGGCTATCGTTTTAATCGATTTGTAGAGGAGTTGAAACTAAGAGGGATAGATTTCAAATTAGTCCCTCCTCAGTCATCTTATGGCATTGCTAAACATGGGATAACTGTTATAGGGCATAGCATGCGTGAGCTTATAACATTAACAGCAATGGCAAAGGAATTAAGTACATTTGTTATAGTCAGTATTGAAATACAGAACAATCAAGGCAAACCAGTTTCTTGGATTGTTAAAGGAGAAATCTATGAAGCATAAACAATCATCTGCTACTTATCTGCGCTTTTTGCGATTTTCAACTCTTTTATTTGCATTGAGCGCCGTCACGATTTATGGGCAAACAAAAAACTCGGAACAAACCTATGCTATTGATTCTAGCAATCACTATTATCAGAGCATTCAAGCACAGGATCACTTACATGCGCAAATTCAGCAGCAGGCGCTCGAAAATCAGGTGATGCAACAAAAGATAGCAAATCATAAATTGCAGCGTCAACTAGCTGCTGCCAGTAAATCTAAAGGAGTGTTGAACACTACTTCAGTTAGATATGGTCATGGTGAGTTAAGTGTCAGTGAGATCTCACAAATTGGTGATATATGGGAAGCTGTTATATGGTTTCAGGCAAAAAAGTATGCGCTTAGTGTTGGTCAGTTAGTTGGTAAGCGTTACAAGGTGGAGTCTATTCACCCTGACAGCGTGACTTTTGTCGATCTTGCAAATAATACTCAAACCTTTAGCGTTAATATTGATTAAATTTTTGGGTGTGTATGGTTATGAGTAAGAGCTATCAAACGATCGATGATATTTATGGTGATATTTATCAGTCATTAGAAAATAGTAATGATCGTCCTGCTACTTCGGTGCATGAACTAGATTTTGTGATTCAAGATGTGATTCAAGCATCAGCTAAAAAAGAGCAACATGTTTTTGCAAAGGCGCTTAAAAACGGACAGCAAGAAATTGGCGTTGTATTTATTTCTAATGAGGTTCCCAAGGCGCGATATGAACATATTAAAAAGCAAGGGAAAAACTATCTCAAAGATGATCTGACCATTACGGTTCAGCCTGTTGTTGCCTCATTACTAGATGAACTTATTACGTTGTCTTTGAGAGATGAAATTGACACAGGTATTTTAAGTGAATTTTATACCATCGTAAAAGAAGCAGTAGATCACAAAGCATCTGATATCCATATTGAAGCAACGGCGACACGAGTTGAGTTAAAGCATCGTATTAATGGGCTGGTCTATCTGCATAAAGCGTATGATGCCGAGGTGATGCTTAAGATCTTGCGAGCAATTTATAATACCAAAGGACATTACGGTACAGTTGATAAACAGTTAGATCTATACAACAAAGCACAACAGGCTGTCATTGATCAGCATATTGATGGAGTCGTTTATCGCTTGCGTTTTCAAAGTACGCCACTATACCCATACGGTTATAATGTGGTGATGCGAGTGTTATCTATGGGGAAAAAACAGAACCAGACAATACACTCGTTAGGCTATGCACCTGAGCAGGTTGAGCTGATGGATAAGGCACTGGTTTCACCAGAAGGCGTGATTATTTTCTCAGGTGAAACTGGTTCAGGCAAAAGTACATCATTATCTGTGGTTCTGAAGCTAATGGTAGACCGCAGTCGTCGTCAGAAGAAAATACTAACGATTGAGTCGCCGCCTGAATATATTATTGATGGTGCTTGTCAAATCCCCGTGCATGAAACAGCGGATGATACCAGTCAAATGACATTGGAGAAATTTAACCATACGTTTAAAGCAGCCATGCGCCTAGATCCAGATGTTATTATGGCGGGAGAAATACGTGATAGATCATCTGCCGTATTATTGCAACAAGCCGTGCAATCTGGACATAAGGTCTTGACAACCCTGCATGCCCAGAATGCTTTTTTGTGTGTTGAGCGTTTAATGGGTATTGGCATTGACAAGGAGGTGTTATTGTCACCTAAATTCTTATCAATGATTGTTCATCAAACACTTGTGCCAATCGTTTGTCCTGAGTGCTCTTGGGGTTATGAAAAATATCGATCGATTTATCCAGATTGTAAGGTGCTGTATCGACTAGAGCACATTATTCATCAATATGGCAATGATGATAAAGTGCTTCAAAATGTACGCTTTGCCAATCGTGAAGGGTGTGACCACTGTGATCATAAAGCCGTTATTGGTCGTGAGGTTGTTGCTGAGGTGCTTATACCCACAGAAGCGTTATTGGAAAAAATGCGTTTAGGTCGAATGAGTGAGGCAAAAGAAATATGGTATCACATCGGTGGGCAAAATATGGCTGCTCATGCTTTTGCAAAGGTGTTATCAGGTTTACTGTGTCCGACGATGTATGAGTATAAAATGGGACGTCTGGATGAAATGGAGGTAGGGCAATGAAAGGCTTTGCCATGAAGTCAATCTTTGATCGCTTCAAGTTGAAATTTGGGCAAGATAAAAGTCAAATGAATGTTAGAAATATTAGAAATTACAATATCTTCTTGATTTTTGTTTTGCGTTTATTTTTTTCTAATCGTGTGCGAGCCTCGTTATATCAAAATATTATTCTGGTGATGAGCAATAGTAGCTTGAGTATTTACGGCACACTGGTGGCTCTTAAAGAGAAGTATACATACTATCGATCGTTTAATAACAGCATATTGTCAATGATTTTAAATGATTGGATTAGACGAATTGAGTATGAGGGAATGGCGTTTGATGAGGCGATTAAATCTTATGTTCCAAGAAATGAGCATATGATGATTAAGGCGAATTTTGATGACCCTATTAATGCGCTTGATTATGCCAGTACATTGACAAGAAAGTTTGCATTATTAACTAAGAAAATTGCAATTGGAATGATTATGCCAGTCATTGCAACATTGATTTTAATTGCGGTCATTATTGGTTGTTCGCTTAAGGTCATTCCAATGCTATTGGAATCACTACCTGCTGATAATTTATCTGGCAATATTGCAGATTTTATTGCATTGAATAACGCTATCACCAGTCATGCATGGTATATTGTTTCGATCGCTATTGTGTTGATTATTACAGTGCCAATAATAATTAAGCGCTGGACTTTTCGCATGCGCTATCGCTTATTCGATAAAATATGGGGGTTTACTGAGTATAAGAGGATTCAAGCGACAAGCATTCTGATTTCATTAGCATCACTGCTGAGTTCTGGCAAAAGTTTTAATATGGCATTTATGTTGATTGAAACAAATTGTTCATATTATCTCAAACCATATATTGTCAGGATAAGAGAAATGATGTCGCAAGACGGGCTTTCAGCTGGTCGCGCGCTAGCGAGTGTGAATCTTTTTAATAACAATACATCACTGCTGTTGGATATTTATACCGATGCGGGGGCGATTGAGGAGGGGTTACTTGCGTTGAGTGACCGTGTTCTGGAAACTGAAATCAATGCGATTGTGGCAAAGATGAAAATGCTAGGGTTTGTGATTTTAGGTTTATCAATGGGCTACATCGGTTTCTTTTATTTTTCAGTGGCGACATTATCAGACAGTATGCGCTAAAAAGTTCTTAAGGATGGGGTGTTTATTATAGGGGAATTGTCTATAAATGGATGGCGTGGAATTCTTTAGCGCTGTCTTTATTACTAATTTCATTATGGGAGCTATTATGAAAAAAATATGTATAGTATTGTTTGCATTAGGCGTAATGCCTCTGGGTAACGCAATTGCCTTAGAGAGTAAAGCAGTGGGAGATGAGATACGACAGTTGCACTTGGATGATAGTGCATTAAATACCTTGGAGGGTTTAAATAAGATTAAAAACAATCAATATTTACAGAATTTGCTATATAGCCGTGTTAGTAAAATGGATAAAGGAGATCAATACAATTGGTATCAGCATTCAGAGTTTGGTAAATTTATCTTATCTAATGCAGGTCAGTATTGGATAGAGACCCATGCTGGTGATGAATGGTTGAAACAGGCTCAATGGCTTCATTGGCTGCAAGAAAATGCAAAAAACACTTGGGTTTTTAACAACGCAGCCATTAGTTGGCTTAATTCCCCTGCTGCTTTGAGATGGGTTGATAAACACTTTGGAAAAAATCAGTTTTCCAAATTAATGGCATACTGTGCTGATATACAAAGTGCTCAGTATAAATCAGATTGTGAAATATTAAAAAACACTAAAGCGGGCAAAGCTTTTTATGATCATTCAGAGTCAAGGTCTTCAGATCATTTATTCACTTCTAATGCCCTGCAAAATTCATCAATGCAAGATAGTGGGCAAACTGATAGTGGTTTTGATAATAAAGGGTTTGATGATGGAAAGCCTTCTTTTGGTGAACTAGATCGTAATACGTCACCTTACAAAGCAGATATTCTTAATGCGAGTAATGTATCAATAACAGGAGGAGCAGTTGCGGCGTCAGCGGCTATTCCTGCAGCAGTTGTCTGGGGTAGATTGCAGGATAATAGCCAAACAGAGCAATCAGAGCAAGACGCTAATACCCTAGCTGCTGTAAATAAACTAAAAAAATGTCAGCGTAGTGCAGATACTGTCGAGTGTTCCTTAACAGAAAGGGCAGATGTAAGAACTTTAATCAACGACATTGAACGCTCATGGGATATCCGTATTAACAACCAGTCATTGACGGTTTTATTCAATAATCAGCTACTAGAAGGTGTTGGTAGGGAATATGACTTAGGTTCAGCGATGTCTCCTGTTCATATGTCAAACGTGCTCACGCTGATGTATAGTCAAGCAATTGAAAGAGCAAATCTAGCAGGGCAAAGCACAGTCAATATACCAGGCCCTATAGATAATGATGTTAATAATAGTGAAATTAATGATTTTCTGCGTGAACTTGGTGATGCTGCTAATGAAATTGGTGATGATATTGTTATTGGAAATAATATTATTAGGATTAGCCATGCTGATATGAATGACTCTGCTGGTAGTGTATCTGTGGCTGGGGCAATCAACAATATCGTTAATGTTGCCCATGGGCTGGAAGCCGATCAGACGCGATTGTTTCCAATATTAAGAGATGGTCATTTTTATTTGATTGCAATCCATAGGACTGAGAATGGTGATTATCAAGTCTTGGTATTTGACTCGGCAGGTATAAATACTCAAAACTCATCCTTAGCTAGGGGCGTTATTGAGCAACTGCAACAGCAAACTCACGAACGTGTGACACCATTGGTGTACTCTAGAGGAATACAGGCAGGTAATGATTGTGGATTCTATGTGACCTATCTTATGCATAGATTAATAAATAGAGGCTTCTCGCGTGTTGTACATGATCTGGGGCTTGTAAATGGTGCGCAAGATAGTTTATTTGAACTAAATCCGCAGAGTGTACAACAGCGTAATAGAGTATCTATTTGGTTGCGTAATTACTTTACTCAGTTGTATCAACTTGTTGAAAATTATAATCGTGATCAGCCACAAGATGAGGTCGGTATTAGTTTCCTTAACGATATACAAAGAACCATTGGCTTTAACGGTCTTACATCGCTTATATTATTGGCTTATCAAACCAATAACTCCCCCTATATTAACGATGCGCATAGTGATGATGTGCTTAGTGAAGTCGTTTTGCAAAGCATTGAAAATCATTTGAGTAGAAAATTATCTGAGCATGAAAGGCGTTTAATCTTAGAATCGCATCAAGGTGCTGTAGCACCGTTGACGAATACTTTTATTGAAAGTGCGTTCGCAAGGGGGATTGAAATTGGGCTAGATTCTACGAATAAAAAAGAAGTTGTCAATGTGGTTTTAGATGAAGACGCACCAAATAATAGTCATATCAAGTTAGGTCTGACTGTACCGATTATAGCTGCTGAAACGGGTAGTGCTGTTGGAGATCTCGTTGCTTCCACAAATATCTCTCTCGAGCAAAAAGCGAAGAAAATGACAAAGGGCAAGCACCAAAGAAAATCAAAAAACCAAGGTTATCAAATTCCCGTTAGACAAAGTCTGGTCTACAAAGATATCAGTATGCGCTTTGAGGCAAAACCGGATAGTCGGCGTGTATAAAAACCACTAGGACTGCTTGTCCGTTATATCGAAGTTAAAGGCTTTATTGAGAATAATCAGTGTAGGATAAGACCTGTGAGGTGTTGTTGATTGGCATAACTCACAAGGTTTGTCTTAAAATTATGAAATTATGGGAGAAAATTAAAATGAAGAAATTAATAGCACTGATTAATACTAGCGTTATGTGTGTCGTGTTATGTAATAGTGCATATAGTGCACACCTGAGGAACGTAACAAATTCAACAGATTATCAGCCAGCTTTAACAAAAACAGATATGTCAGACATATTGGGAGAAAATTCTAATATGTCTGATATAAGTGAGCTAATTGTAGATGCTTTAAATGGCAATAGATTGGCTCAAGAAATGGTTATGGATATGGTTAAAGATGATTGCTCATTATCATCGGCACAAGCGCGAGATGAGCAATGTTTAGCGCTATCACTCAATGTTTATGAAAGGCAGCCAACTTATTTTAAATCTTTGGTAAGTTTTGAGAGATTTAAATATATAGCAGTAGAAAATCAAGTTAACCTTCTATTAAACCCAGAAAATAAGGTGGTGAGAGACGTATATAACCAAATGATCACAGGAATATACGAACAAGAATTTAAAGAAAGGTTCTCACAAGAACATGCCAATGGCATGAAGCTCTCGCAAGCGACAATTAAAGATGCTATAAATGCTAGAAATAATACCAAAGTTGCTCTGCAGTCATTGACTTCAGTAACAGGTCAGATTGGAATTTATCTCAGAAATTACTATAAATATGGTTCAATTTATGGGCCACATACGAGCTTTTCTTTCGTTTGTGATAATGGTTATTTATGCTATGAACCTTCCTTTAGCTCGATCAATAAAGGGATTAAGATTGAAAAATTATTAAGTGAGACAGATGCCTACAAAGCTTTTAAAACTGATGGCGGTGATTTGGGTTTAGTTGGTAATAACTTTGGTGAAAAGATTGAAATTGCTAAACAGCTTAACAAAGAGTGCAGCTTAGGCACACGTATTTATCCAGAGGCAATATCTAATAGCTATATGAAGTGTTATCAAGAAGCCTCTCAAAATATAGATGCTTGCAATGATATTCACTTAAAGCCTTCCAAGGTGTCGTGTGCTAAAGATGGGAAAAACCGGATTATATATCGTGGAACACCAATAGATATACATGATTTGTAATATACCACTCGCAAATCATCTTACAGTCTTTAGTTACAAAGTCACGCACTTATAATCATCAATCTCATCAAACTGATGAGATTGTTTCCAAACGGAAGAATATTCATCAATTGACATCTAGTATACGTTGCTATGGAAGGTGTACTTAGTTTAAATATTATTGTGAAATCAGTCATGTATTTGTGCCGTGAGCAAATCATTTTGTGGTATCTAGCGGCAAAGCAGCCCATTAAAAGTCTATTGTGTAGTAAGTATCTATCTCTAAAAACTGCTTTACGATGTGTAATAGCCTTAAGTAGTTTATTGTGGATGAATATGGTATCTGCCAACGATCAGATGATGGTCAACAATATTGTCAACAGCATGTTTCCATTAACATCAACTGATATTGAGCAGTCAAAAACTGAGATTAGCTCAAGACAAAAGGCTGCAGCTGTTATGCCGGCCATGAGTAATGTTAATGGTGTTTCGCGCATTGTTATTGCCAATACCAAACCAGGATTTTCGACAGCACCTCCGAATGTGAGATTAGGCATTGGTGTGGTGAGTTCATTGATTTTCACTGACTCAAAGGGAGTTGTTTGGCCAGTAACAAGTTATGTGATTGGAGATGCAGAAAATTTTACCGTTAATTGGGATAAAAAAGGTGGCATTATTATGCTTCAATCGAAGAAACCCTATGCTAATACAAATATGGCAGTGATGTTACAGGGACGGGCAACACCAATCACTTTAATGTTGCAATCAACGCAAAAGGAGTGGGATTACGAGCTGTATGTTCGTGTCACTAAGCCAGAAGATGATGCGCAGCTTGGGGGTGTTCAGCAAGCATCGTATCTATTGTCTTTACTATCAGGTGTTGTACCAAATGGTGCCAAAAAATTATCTAACACTGGTGAACAAGGAGTGGGTAAGTTTTGGAGCTATAACGATCGATATCTTATTTTGACATCGGGCACACTGATTTCTCCAGGTTATACCAATCATATTGAGGATAAAACGATGGGTGCTACTCATGTTTATGAGATTAATCCAACTCCTGTGGTGATGATATCCAATGATTCAGGGTTACATAAAGTTAATTTAAAGGATGAGTAGGCAATGTTGAAATTTTTAAAAAATCATCCGCGATTACGTGTCTTGATTATTTTTCTAATTATTATTGTGATTTCAATTGGTATGTTGTCCATGTGCTCTAAAAATAGCCAGACATATTTGCGTTCAGAAGTAAGTGATAACAAAATTGAAGTAAATCAAAAAAATCCAATAGTAGATAATAAACGCCAAGAACTTATTGCTAAAGAAAGACAGCAACACATCCAGCAAGCTGAACAAAGTAGTGATAGTTATATTGAAGATGTTTTTTCATCGACAACTAAGGAAAAAACAGATAACGATATCAATAACAGCAGTCAAGAAAAGCAGATGGATCCAGTTGCATTTTATGATTATAAGCATCAGCAGAAAAAAACAGATGCTCAACAGGAGATTAAGAGTGCCAATAATCAAGAAAATCAGTTTCAAATTGATCCTAAAGTGGCACAAAAGAATTTTGAGGTTATTTTAAAAACTTGGAATAAATCACCATCAATGAAAGAAGAGCAAAGCGAGCTTAGCAATGGTGACTTTTCTGGTGGCATGTCTGCCGCTAGCAATGATCTAATGACCATGTTTAAAGCAGGTGATATCTTGATTGCTGTCATTGATACCAGTGTTAATAGTGATCAGCCAAATACGCCAGTATTAGCGCATATCGTTGTGGGGCCATATAAACATGCCAAGCTTCTGGGGAGTTTTGTTAGAGAAGAAGATCGATTAGTGGTCAGATTCAACACTTTATCAATTGAAAATCATGCAAAAAGTATTTCAATCAATGCGTATGCTATTGATCAACATACCGCGCAAACTGCTTTGGCAAGTGACGTTGATCATCATTATGTATTGCGCTATGGCAGTTTATTTGCGGCATCCTTTTTGCAAGGTTTTGGGACTTATTTTAGTAATGCACAGCAGAATAATAATCGCTGGTGTTATACAGATCGGATTACTGGTCGAGAAGTTTGCCAAGGTAGCGAAGTTGCTATGAGCGCTAAAAATGCAGCTTATTCGGGGCTTGGGCAGATTGGTACAGCATTAAGCAGCTCGATGTCAAAACAATTTGATAAACCACCGACTGTTACCTTAGATCAAGGTAGTGCGATCGGTGTATTAATTATGCAAGATGTTAATCCACTAAAAAGTTAATCACAACAAGATAACCGTTTTAAAAAGTTTGGTTTGTACATATAAAAAAGTAATGAGTAAAGCAAAGGATAAAAGTACATGAGCAATTATGATTTTTTTGAAGATGACGATAGGAAAAAGCAAGCTGACAGCGTGGCAGAAGAGTCTAAGCAATCAGATGGGAATATCTCTGTAGATAACGAGGTGGCATCAGGGTTAAAGGGAAAGTTAAACTCATTTAAATTTGAAAAAATTTATCTTGTCTATGCTGTGGCAGGACTGGTGTTTGTATTTGGTGCCTATTATGTACTAGGGACACTATTTGGCAGTGATGACAGATCTTCTAGTTCTGTAAAAGCTCAAGTTAAAACACAAGCTACTAACATGCCATCGTTTGTTAAAACAGAATCAAGAAAAATTCACACGGAAAATGCTCAGGTTAATGTAAAGCAATTACAGGAACTAAAAGCACAATTAAACACACTTAATGAGTTGCAAAGCAGTATCGGTAAGCGCTCTGAAAAGACAAGCATTGAAATCGCACAGCACATAAAAAAGCTTGAGTCACAGCAAGAGCAGTTACTAAAAGACATGCAGAAAATGGCGTCTGTTATTGACGATATGCAACAAAGCGATCAAAGCAAAACGTTAATTTCTCTTGTGAGTGAGCTGCAGCGACAACTGCAATACATGAATGCCAAAGAAATTAATATGAATGAGAAGCTTCATTTAACCGCAATTATTGATGGTATTGCGTGGTTAGAAGATAAGAAAGGTCGATCATTCACTGTTAAAGAGGGGGCACAGCTGGAAGGGTACGGCAAAGTGTTAAAAATTGACGGCCAGACTTATAAAGTCTACACAGCATCTGGCTTTGTATTTGAATAAGTTAGAGATAAATAATGAACTTCTTGTATAACACTGTCGAGGGAATGTTTTCCTGGTTAAATAGTATCAGCAACAAAAGTATCTATAACTATTGTGAGCTTGAAAGTGCTGATGATGAGCACACTCTGATTACCAAAGATGGTAGTTTGGTCTCGGTGCTTGAAATTAATGGTGTCAAACACATGGTAGGTAATGATGAGTATCATCATTTATGTGATGAAATCACTGCTACTTTAACGCCGTTACTTAAAAAGCAAGGTGTAAAAATCAAATGCTTTTTTCGCTACGATGCACAAAGTACGGCGCAGGAAATAGATGAGTTATTATTGCCATCACAAAAAAGTGCCAAACGATTAAATTTAAAACTTGAAGATTATTTTGATGCCAAAAGACAAACGTTGGGACAAGCTTGTGTCTTTGAGAAGTGCTACTTGTGTATTTGGAGTTCATCTGATCTATTGACAGCGCCTGCACAAAAACAAGCATATCGAAATAAACTGGAGCAGCTTAAGAGCCACAATATAAAAATCTCATCAAAGGCACAGCATTTCTTACATGTCATTAATGAAGTGAGGTTACAGCATACTGCATTGGTGACTGTTTTGATGGAGTCTTTTTTTGCAATGGGATTAAGTGTCAAACTGATGGAAGTTGACCCTTTACTAAAAGCAGTTAAGCAGCAGATTTCACCTGATACAACAGATAAGGGTTGGCAGGCACATCTGCCTGGCGACAAACTACAGCTAGGTTGTGAAGGTAGTGATTGGACCAGTTGGTTGTGGCCAAGCTTAAGTTATCAGCTCTTTGCAGAGGAAAGTAACAATGTCAATATGTCAGAGTGTATTGTTGGCAATTACCGCTATGCGCCGATTACGATTAGTTTATTTCCCAAGCATATTCAGGCATTTTATGCATTATTCCAAACATTGAAAGAGTATCAGCTACCTTGGCAAATCTCTTTCTCATTGGCGCCAAATGGAATCAAAATAAGCCAAATCAAGTCGCTTTTAGCTCAATTCTTAACGTTTAGTTCGCATGAAAATAAACTAATTTGCCATGCGCATGATTTACTAAAGCATATTCAAAGTAATACCGATATGCCGGTTATCAGGCTTTCCGTGAATTTAATTACATGGGCAGATAAGTCTGACTTAATGACTTTTCAGAAACGCAAGGCGGCTTTACATAAAGCAATTCAGAATTGGGGGGGCGCGCAAACAACGGAAAATTTCGGCGATCCATTTGACGTGGTTCAATCAAGTTTCTTGGCTTTAAATCGTCGGGGTTTTCCTTGTGCTGTGGGTGCGCCATTAAACGATGCAGTAAAGCTGATGCCATTTTTTAGACCTGCTCTTTCATGGGACTATGGTGCAACTTTATTTCGTACACCTGATGGCAAATTGTGGCCATATCAAAGTGGTTCGTCTAAGCAAGTGAGTTGGATTGAGTTAATTTATGCGCGATCGGGTTCGGGTAAGTCAGTATTATTGAATTCACTTAACCTTTCTGCGTGCTTATGTAATGGTTTGGAGGCATTGCCATATATTTCAATTCTGGATATTGGATCTTCTTCAAAAGGTGTGATTGATTTATTAAAAGCTGTCGGAGGCAGCTCGGTGGCGGAGCACTATCAATTTACTTTTAGTCATACGGATGCGATTAATCCCTTTGATACTCATCTTGGCGCACGCTATCCAGGACATGCACATAAAGCATTTTTAGTGAATTTTTTGACAGTACTATTGTTAGAAAATATACAAGAAAGCTTGCCAGATGGCATGGAAGCTATGCTAAGCTTAGTTATTGATGAGGTTTATAAATTAACAAGTGACGATCAACAACCCAAGCGATATCAGCTAGGAGTTAATCAAGAGATTGATAGCAAGTTGCAGGAATTACATGTTGATACTCAAGGCAGATCATGGTGGCAAATTACTGATGTACTCTTTCAAAAAAATGAGATTCGTTTGGCACAAAAGACGCAACGTTATGCTATGCCTTTGTTATCAGACTTAATTAATGCAGTGAATCAAACAAGTGTTATCGATCTATATAAAGGATTAAATCTAGCAAGTAGTGAAGATTATATTCAATATTTTTGTCGCAATATTACCACGGTAATAAAAAACCTGCCGTCTTTGAACCTTGTGACACGGATAGATGTTGATGCAAGGGTGGTGGCGTTTGATTTGGCATCAGTCATGTCGGCGGTTTCTGCGAATGATGCACGTATTTCAGTTATTGCTTATATGTTAGTGCGTCATTTAACGGCGGGCTACTTTTTTGTGAAAGTCCAAGATTTAGAGCAGTTATCAGTAAGCTATCAGGGGTATCACAAAGAAAAATTGCAAGAACTATATAATATCCCCAAACGTATTGTTTTTGATGAATTTCACCGTACGCGAGGCTGTGCGCCAATTTTAAGGCAAGTGCTAACCGATATGCGTGAGGGTAGAAAACATAATGTACAAATTGCATTAGCTTCACAATCATTGAGTGATTTTAGCCATACGATGCTTGAGTTTGCCACTTCAATTTTTATCTTAAGTGGAGGAAATCAAAGCACATTAGAAACCACTCGCTCACATTTTGGTTTAAATCAAACAGAGGCTTCCGCATTAAAATATGCGGTACATGGGCCAACAAGTGAAGGGATGAATTTTATTGGTCAGTTTCACACGGTCAATGGTATCAATACCCAGTTACTCAATTTATGTTTAAGTGCTTATGAGTTGTGGTTATTTACAACAACAGCCGAGGATTGTTATTTGAAAGAAAAGCTCTCTGAGCATATAGGTGTGATGCCAAGTTTATTGCTGTTAGCTCAGAGCTTTTCAACTGGGAGCGCCAAAGCTTATCTTGAAACTCAATCGAATTTACAGGTGGATAGATCAGTCAAAGAGATCGCTAATGAATTAATAGAAAATTTTATTGAGCAATATTACAGGAGTGTCAAACATGGATAATAGAAGTGAGATGCATCATTTTAAAGCAGAAATTATCAATTATTGGCATGGATTTGGTAAGCCTGAGTTGGTGGATATGTTAACGGTTTATGATATTAAAGAAAACAAGGAGTCTGAATCTGAGTTGTCCAATGAGATTTATGATCGGCTATACGAAGTTTATCTTGAGGCTCGTCAACAAAAAGAACCTAGTGAAGAGTATGCTGATGCCATCATTCATTTGTGTGACAAGCTGCCTACGGCACTAATGATGTTCATGATGCAGAATATTAACAAGAAAAATGGGGATTTATTTCAGATGATTTATCAAAGACTCAGCAATAATCTAGATTATGAGTTGTTGTATAAGCGTTGCATGTCATTTGAGAAAAATCTGATTTTGGTCAGAGTTTGTAGTGAGGCTCGTTTATTAAAGGTAGAAAATGTATTAAATAAAGTGCTGGATGAAAATTATGCAAACTAATGTGCTTAAAGTGATTGCTAAAAGGGCAGAATTTTATAAAAGTAATTTTAGGCTAATCATTAAAGTCTTATTTATTAGTATTCTATTGAATGTAATTTTATTCACTTGCTTATGGTATAGCCATAAGGATAATGAATATTACTTTTTGGCAGTTAACGATCAAGGGATAGTTAAATCACTTGATCTACCTAAAAAAGTAGTGGTTACTGATGACATGTTGGTTAATTGGGTCAGTTTAAATACTGCTAAGTTGTATAAGTTTGATTTTTTAAATTATAAAGAACAAATTCTAACACTAAAACCACTGTTTACTCAACAAGGATGGTATGCCTTTAATGAAGCATTTAAGGAGACAGTTGATCAGGTGGTGGAGCACAAAATGGTCGCAAAAGCGGCTTTAGATGGAGTACCAATCATCACCGCCGTAGGGCATATTGCTGGCGTGAGCAGTTGGCAAGTTCAAGTGCCGGTATTAGTTACCTTCTCTCAAGGAGCTGAGGTGTCAAACAATCACATTATCTTAAAACTAACCATACAGGAAAATAGTAGGATGCAGGATTTGGCAAAAGGTCAATATTTTGGGATCGCGCAGATTATTCAGCTAAATAGTAAATAATTATTTTTAGCTAATATCTACCTATTTATCACAAGCAAACCTTGAGTATTTTTGATATGAAAAAAACAAAAGAGAAGAAAACAAAAGAGAAGAAAACAAAAGTCAGATTTCGTCGAACGAAGCGCATGTTTTTAATCGATGCTTTTCATAAGCAACATCATTTTATTGGCAATGTATTTAAAAGCATTTTAAAGCTAAAAAAATCTGAACATGACATGGCTTATGCAGATTTGGCAAAATCTGGTATTGATGAGACCAGCATAAGTTATATTATAAAAAAATTCACCTTTCTGCTGCGTCTATGTTTATTAGTTGCGGTTATTATCTATTTTTATGCGCTTTATTTGTTTATCAAAGGTTATATATTGGTTGGATGTATTGCTTTATCATTAATGATGCTCATGCTTGCCAATGCGTTTAAATATCATTTCTGGCGCTATCAACTGTATCGAAAAAAACTCGGTTGTACCTTTCATGAATGGTTTGTTGATTTATTTAAAGGAGTGAAATGATGCTGTCAGAAAATTGGAGTGCGTGGCAGGTTTTAAATCAGCTCTTTGCTTTTGATCCGAATAACACATCCGCGTCAGCTGTATTTTCTGGGCAAGCCTCAGATGCTGCTTTTCGAACTTTGATTTACTACTTTAACGTCGGTATTTTGATGGCAGTCATAGCCATTTATGCCTTTATACTAGTGATTGGTACGATCAATACGGCGAAAGATGGGACTTTTCTAGGTAAAAATTGGAGTTCATATTGGATTCCTTTGCGCGTTATTCTGGGCTCCACCTTTGCTATTCCTTTAAAGTCAGGGTTTTGTATGGCGCAATACCTGATCTTCTTGATGGTGTCCGTGAGTATCCAGTTTGCCAATGATGTGTGGAAGGAAACTTACACAAAGTTGGATCAAAACAAGGTCCCACCCATTGCCAGTTTTGAAATTTCAGATGGCATTAAAAGTGATATTGCACTATATCTTTTGGCAGAGATGTCGATGAATATGTTAAATAACTCCGCACATCGAACGCAGACGGGTGAATACCAAGTAGAAATGAGCCGCAAGCCTGATCACATGTCATTTGTACAGGGTGCCTCACAGATTGAGAAAAATATTGACATAAATAGGGTAGAGGGTGCATCATTTCTCTGGGATGAGAATCAATCACTGAAGATTGGAAATTTAAACAAACTCAAGCAAGGTATGCAGCAATTCTCTGAAATATCCACAAAAGATGATAAGACTCAGTCCATTATGTATTACTCGCAATACTACGTTGATAGCTTAATTGATCAATATCGCTTTAAACTTAATCAAGATAAAGTAGATAACTCTCGGGTTAAAGGTTTGTTCGGGGGTTATTGTAGTGCGATTATTGATACATCGGCTTGTGATACCTTTAAGCAAAGCAAGGGTGGTGAAAATGATAGCAATGGGAAATACGAAAAGTGCATTCAGGAGCAGTGGGACTTAAAGACACAATGTCAGCACTATGCAGATACAAGTTTGAATTTAAATAATGTTATAAACTGTACAGATGATAAAGGCTTGTTTAAATGCAGTACAATAGAGGGTTTAGCCTCTTTAACGATGCAGGGCTTCCAAAATAACATAAAGTCAGAATCTGGTTCTGACAAAGGAAAAGATAAAGTTGATTGGTGGAATGCCGATCAAGAGTATTTTCGTTTAGATAAAGGGTTTACCAAAGTTCTTACTCAGTTTCATAATGATTTCGCATTGTTTGATCAATTGTTTTATCAGGGGCAGCAAGATAAAGTTCAGTTGCATCGGACACAAATTACGTTGAAATACCTTGAAGATAATTTTGCTATAGATGATTTGATAAAAGATATAGATGATAACTTGATAAGTTATACGGTATCGCCTGATAGTAATAACAATGGTGATAAATATAAAGCATTAAAAGTACCTCTAAAGCCAGTATCTGCTGATGATAAAAGTGATAAGTTTGCAAATGTAGACATGTCCGAAATCAAACAGAAGATGGTATCTATTCTACAGAAAAATTATATTTATAAGCCAAAGAAGGGGGATGATGCATGCAGTCTGCTGCAAGGGATGCTGTTTTCAGACAGTCCAGGAAATATGACAGCCACTGCAAATTGTCAGAGTTTGGTCAATAAGCTTATTCCAGCCTCTATTTCGCTTGATATTGGCAAGTATTTTTTTGTTATTAACGCAGCGTTACAAAATGATCAAACCAATATCGGCAAAACACAATTAGATGATATTGAGAAGCTATTAAAGCTTATTCGTGTTTTTCAGCTAAATCATGTCAGCTTTTTTCATGAAGGTGCCTTGGTTTCAGACTTAGCAACGCCAGCGGAATCATTTCTTGATGAGATTTTTGAAAAAATGAGCCTTAATGCAAATAGTGCTGGCGTGTTTAACCAAATCTATAATATTGGCGAAACTGTTAATGGAGATGTTGCTACTACCAATCCGTTTTCAGCACTGAGGCAAATTCAAGGTGTTGGGCAGTCCCTAATCGCAATGGTAATTAATACTTTGCAGAGTATTGTCACGAGAGTGAAGCAAAAAACGGATGATATGATTGAGAATGTTATAATTACTCAAGCTACGTCTAAAGGCGCTGCGTTAGTAGCTGCTTACGCTAGCTACTGGGTGCCGGGATTGCCTGGCGTATTATCTTCAATTGGAGATATGACAAGCCAAATGTTAATGGTTCAGAATATGTTCAGCCTGTCGATGGATCTTATATGGTTGCCATTAGTGTTTTTTGTTTTGGTTACATTATTTACTAATGCGGTTTTATTTGCACTCATCATCCCGATGGCGCCTTTTATCTTATTCTGGGCGGGAAAGATTGCGTGGTTACTGCTGATTATTGAGGCATTGGTCGCAGCACCCGTTGTCGCGCTTGGGCTGGTTTATCCAGAAGGGCATGAGGTGTATGGTAAGGCAGAACCTGGTATTCAAATCATGTTGAATCTCGTATTAAGGCCGGTGTTGATGATATGTGGATTAATTACGGGGATTATTTTGACTTATCTTGTCATTGCTATTTCGGCAAAAGGTTTTCATGCTGTGGCAACGCAAATTGCCAGTGTGTATGGCACATCAAGTGATAGTTATGTCACTGGATCATTAAATATTCTGTTGGTGTTTATGTATGCTGGATTTATTAGTTTAGCCTTTTATAAGTGCTTTTCGTTGATTTATATCCTACCAGATAAGATTCTGCATTGGGTGGGTGGTACACACAATGAGCGTGCTGGTGAGCAAGATATGCAAGAGATGAAATCATCGAGCATCCAAAGCGCTCAAGGTATGGCGCAATCAGGCACACAAACTGTTGAAAAAGCAAATCAAGCTCATACAGAGCATGCACAAGGTGTCCAAAATATCGGTCAAAGTGCAGGTGGGGTGACCCATGCTGTTGATACTGCTTATGGCAATTATGGTAATTATAAAAGGAATAAAGAAAAAAAATCAGATCCAAATCCAAATCCAGAGAATGAAGGTGGTGGCTAAGGTGAACGTAACATACTGGGCATGAGGAAGTATTATAAGATGAGTTAAGTTCAAGTGCTTTTTTATTTGTCACGGCAATAGGTACGCTTATCACCCAAGTAAATCGTGCCGATATTTATATTTAACATGCGTTATGGAAATACAAAAATGAAGAAAAAAATAAAAAATTTATTAGCGATCACAGCAGCTTTGATATTATTTGCAAATGCTTCTAGAGTTTATGCTTATGATGATTCGGGAAGAAGTGCTCATTTTAATTTTAGACCAGATAAATTAATAAAGAATGACAAAGAAAAAGGTACAATTAAGCGTATAAGTTTTAAAATATCAAGTTTTAGCCCTAAGCAAGATAGTGATGGAAAAAATATTGACCCTGTCGTTGAATCAAAATTTGAATCGGATGATGCGGTCATAGATATTCATAATTTTGGCAATGTTGATTTCAATCAAAAAAGTAAAGAAGAAGACACTCTTGGAATAGCAACTCAATTTCTGAAGGATCAGCATATAAAACTAAACAACACAAATTATGGTGGGGATGGTTTTCAGCAAGAGCTATATTATGTTGCCATGGGAACTCTAACAGTAGAAATGAAATACGATAATTTTGACGAAGAATACAAAATAGATGACATGATTCTTGCAAAGGATAGACTTAATGGTCTTTACTATCAGGTTATGATCGGTGGGAAAAATTGTCAATATATTTCAAAAAATGCAGGAGCAATATCGGAATATACAGTTCAATGCATCGATAGAGACCACAGATCAGTTTACTTTCAACGTGGGAATTCTAGTGATTTAAACACAATATATGTATCTGCTCAAGATGGATTAAATGCAGGAAAAATAGTTTCAATAGGTCTTGGAGATGTAAAACTATCTAGTTGTGAGTCAAGAAAAGGAAAAAATATAGTGTTGACCTGTAATGCAGTGTATAACTATAATCGAGTTGTTACGGTGAGTTTCACTAATACAAGCTCTAAGTGCACAGTGACGATACCGCCAGGTAAAAGATCTATTGATGAAGACTCATATATTACATGTGATTACGGAATAGATTATCGTATAACGAAGGATAGTAACAATTTACTTTTCTTATGTGTAAACAATAATTGTCCATGGGTAACAGTTAAAAATAATAATTTTAGTGAAAACATTTTTTGAGAGCGTAAATGTCATCAAATTGATGAATATGCAGTAACTATGTAGCCTCTTTGGTATTATGTGCCTATAATTGCAATATAGCAAATGAACGCACTCTAGGGGGAAACATGAGTGATAATAAAGATAGATACAGAGTGAATATTGTGTCAGACGAAGCGGCACACAAAGCACTAACAGAGACTTTCAAAAATGCTGCCAAACTTGAACAAGATGGCATTAACAGTACATCAAAGCAGAGTTGGTATACTCAGTCCTATCAACAGCAGGTTGAGGCAGGTCAATACAACGGTAGTATGTTTAATAATAATTTGAATGGTAATGTCAATAACACACCTAAAAAGTAGAAACTGTTTAGCGTTTTGAGATCTTTCAAACACATTTATTATATAACTCCGTGAGCCATTTTGCGGTAACGATATGTTATAAATCTATATTAAATACAGGAGCTTTTTATGCCATTTCAGCTTGAAAATACTTTTTTTTATGCGATAAAAAACAACAGCGGCAATTATACAGTTCATGCAATAGACGATGCCAAATTTTATGCGAAAGATCATTGGCGTTATCAACGTCATGAGGGCTATTCACTCAATGTTAAAGCATTGCAAGAAGGCAAGCGTAAAGAGATAGTTGAAAAACGGGAAAACAATGAATTTGAGTTGATTCGCAAAGAGTATACAGCAGAAAAATTAGCGAGTATCTTTGGTATCAATTGGCAGGCGAAAGAAAATACAATCGAGTTTGAAAAAGGCATTGACTATAACCTCGTTAAGCTGCTGAATTTAAAACATATCGATACAGAAAAAGAAGCCCAATCGTTGGTTGATATTCTAAATGTACGGCTAAAGGACAAAAACACACCAAATATGGCAGGTGGCTATAAGCTTGAAAAATTTACCCATGATAACAAAGAAAATAAAACAACATATCAGTTAGCTGCAGGGCAGACAATGTATCAAGTTATGCAAAACAGCGATGGATCAACACATATCGAGTCAAAGGGTGATCCAATGCAATTTTCAAAGCATTTGCTTGAAACGGTAGATTTATTGCGTGCCAATACTAAGGCAAGTTTAAAGTCAAAAGTTATGGATGGGATAAAAGGTATCGACAATTCAAATGAAAAGTATCAGCGTGCAAAGCAAATGCTCGGCATTCTAGCGCAACCGACGCAAGCAACAGAGAATGATTCACTGGAGTCACCATCCTCAAATGCATTGAACAAAAACAATGCAAATGACAAGAAAGCCGAAGAAGCAGGCATTTCAACGCCAATAATTACATTTACGCGTCTAGCGCCAATCTACAAGAAGAAAGATAATAACAAAGATGATGAGTATTTAGATTATGACAAATATAAAGAGATTGCAGAGGATGCATTTAAAAGGGGCTACCTTGTGAATGCCAAATCAATGATTGAGCAAAAAGATGAGCAAGGTCATTTTGTGTTCTCAGAGCAAGCGCGTCAGAAATTGACCGATATTTTTAATATAAACCATAAAGATAACGAAAGTAAACTTAAAACATTTTGTGATTACTACATGGGGAGCAAAGACCAAGAGGTATCAGCAACTACTTCAATAAATTGAAATTGCTATGAACCTATACCTAATTGAGGGGGTGTTATGTCATTATTACAGTCAAAAATTAAGAATATATATCAAGAGCTATTATATCAGCAGCAGGAATTTGAATTTAAGAAGCCATTGCTTGCCTTCTTAAACCAGTTGCATCAAGAGCATGATAAAATAAAGCATTTAAAGCAGCAATTAGATCAGCTATTGACTCGGTTGCATCGTTATCTTAAGGCAGCTGCATTAGCGCATCGTCACCAAGAGGCTGTTAGTGAGGAAATGCAAGAAGTGTTAGATCAAAATCTTGAAGAGATCAAAACTTTTTATCAACAATTAAGAGTCGCTTATGAGGATAAGCGAGGAGAATTTCAGGAGCAGCTAAAGCAAGAGCGCGTTGATGCCATACATGCTGAAACTTTTAATGACAGTGATAATCAAGCGATAACATCAATGATGGATATTCCTAAAGATGCACCGATGACGATTGAGCAGATAAAAGATTTTGTTGGTGCACTAGATCGGCATACTCCTTGTCAGTTATCCTTTGACCTAACTGAGCATGTTTTGCAAAATACAATTGCCGTTGTGCGTGAGATGCTCAGCTGTCAATGGCGAAAAGAGAATATTTGTTTAAATCCATGTAAAAGTCAGCGTACTAAATTAAATGATAAATGCCTTGCGTATATTGATGAGTTATCTTGTATGTTATCACCAAATGATGAGCACCAGTCCCAATATACTGCGTCGTTATTTAATAGTGATGATCAATTCAAGTGTAAATTGAATGTATTTGCTTGCACACAAGGTTAGTGTGGTTTTAACGTAATCAAAGCAACTTCTTTGGTCATTGACATTTGTACACGATGATTTTCTCATTTGCGTTGAAATTATATTGAATGTAACGTAATATTCTTATATCTCTAGTTTATCTATTTTTAGTTGAATGCCGTCGATACCTCATAAAGGAAAAGTGATTCAAGATGATACCGTCACGATGACAAATAGTCTGGAAGTGGTTAGTCAGTTTGCTTTGGAAGAAAAGCTTAAACAAGTAATGAGTACTTTCAATTGCTGTGGTATTGACTATGCATTGGTTAATGAGTCTTTCACATGGTGCGCACCTTTACAGCTGCATAAATATGCTTATCGTTTTCATAGCAATAACCACTACCGTTATGAGGATCCTTATTTTAGCTATGAGTTGATTGGATTACTGCCACGACTTTGTCATTTATCTGAAATTGCGGTGCATGCACAAGCTTGGCAGAGTCTATTTACACCAGAGCACTCTAAATATGGCGATTGTTATGCGGTTTCTTATTATTTTTGGTTGGAAAGTAATGCGCATCGCTTTGTGCTATATTTTGATAGTATACACAATATAACTTCACTTTACCTAAAGGTAGCAGAGCTATATCACATGCTACATGATCTAGTAGCTGATATTGCGCCTTTAACCATAAAGTATTATGCCCAATTCGCGCTACATCCAGAGGATCTTGTTCTGCTGACTTTGCCACCGCATTGGCTTAAACCGCCGCAAGATAAAAATATTCAGGCAGCACTTAATTTAAGTGATAAAGAAATGCAATGCTTTATGCTTTTAGGTCATGGCGTAACTGAAAAGAAAGTTTTAGCTGAGAAAATGCAAGTCTCTCATCGCAGTGTTGATAACTATACACAGCGCCTTAAGCAATTACTTGGGTTTAAAGAAAGTTATGAGCTGTTTGAATATGCAAAACGCTATTGGTTATTGCTATAGAAGGGGTGTTGTGTTGTTATGAGAAGGGTGTATATCCGTCATTCAGGTCGCCATTTGTCCAAACTTGTAGTGGGCTTCCATCTTTATTTTGAGAATTAAGAATAATAAAATGTGAGGGTCCAAAAGGACTACCGCATGCTATCTGGCCACCATAATTTTTATTTGGTTCATATGTATAGTTTGCAACACTATTCACAACTTCTAAAGAGGTTGCGGTTGTAGTACCATCTCCAAGGCAAGAGGGATAAACAAAGCCAATAATAGAGTTATAGATAGATGCAGAGTCAACTTTTGGGTCAATGCCAGCGTTATTATCCCCACCACCAAAGAGAATAATATTTTCAGGGGAATGCAAGGCGCTTTGAGTTTTAACATTATTAAAGTATAGATGCATTTGGCCAATAGGCTTAGCATATTGACTACCTGAGTCATTAACTTGACTATCATCACTGCGTGTGATTAAAGAGATTTTTGATAACTCGTTGGCATTTTCAAATGCAATATTGACATGATTAAACTGAATTTTAAATTTATCATTTTCTTTTAAGTCAACCTCAATGATATAACTTCTATAGCCTTCATCCACTTTTCTATCGAAGCGAAAAGATAGATTCTTGAAGGTAACGTTACCTGTAACAGTATAGTCTAATCCTGTGGAGGTCAATATCGCCCAGTTTTGCCCATCAATAATTATTCCATCAGGAATTGTTGTTCCTTGATATTCTTTGGCAGCTAGTTTAATGATAACTGGATTGTTAGCACTTAGATTATTAAATTTTGTTTTGGCAATATTGATAAGTGAGTCTAGTGACTTGTCATTAGAGGCATAAAGTACACGACTATTAGTTTGTTGGTTGAGGGAAAGGTCTATTTGATTTATGTGATCACTAACGTCTTCAATTTTTTTACTGTATTTGTCATCCAGCTCTTTAGTATATGTTTTTGATGACTCTGCAGTATTATTGGCTTCTTTGGCATTCTCTTGTGCTTCTGTAATTCTTTGATCAAACTGGTCCACCCTATCTGCTGAGGACTTAGCGCTATCTGCTGTTTGTTTAGCCGTATTGGCAGTTTGTTGTGCTTCTGAGGCGTTCTTCTCAGCTACGCTAATGCGATTTTCATAGCCATTAGCTTTATCAAAAGCTGCTTGAGCTGTTTGTGATGCATTGGCTGCTTGCTCATTGGCAGAAGAAGCAGTTGTCTTAGCTGAAGTAGCATTGCCTTCTGCAGTAATTAATCTTTGGTCAAATGTGCTAACCGTTTTTGCTGCTTGCTGAGCGGTTGAATTGGCGCTTGTTGCTGTTTGAACTGCTGAATTTGCATAAGACTCAGCATTATTAGCATGCGTTTCAGCATTTGCTGCTTGTGAGGAAGTTGCATTAATTGGACTTTCCCAGTCATTAAGTGCTTCAATTAAACTTCCAAGTGTTGGTAAGGCATGAGGGTCAAGATGTGGGACGTTAGCATTAGCCATAGTGCTAATTCCAAGAGTGACCCCACTGATCAATGCTTTAATTTTCATCGAGTTTTCTCCTATTTATTATGATATTTTATGAATTATAAAATGATTTGTAAGTGCTAGTGATGTTATTAAAAGTGATATCCTATGCTTAATGACAGATTGAACATATTAGGTACATAGCTACCGCCGTAATATGGTGAATAGATATTTTTTCCAATGCCAAAAATATATTGTGCTTCTAATCCAAGTGTTAATGAATATGGCAATAAATATTGATAGCCTACTGCAACAAAAGGGCGGATGTTTGTGTTGTTTGTCTTTTTCAGCGCCGGGTTATCATAGCTGGCAATAGCTGTTGCTGGATTAAATTGAGAGAAAATAATTGCAGGCCCCGTTGACAATATAATTTCACTGTTAATTGCAGGAAGAGTTAAGTGCGCACTGACTAAAATATTAATTCCGGAAAAGGATATCTTAATGTCACCATTAGGAAAACTGTCCGTGCCAGTATTATCAATCAGTTGAGCATTGGTGTTGAACGTATTCCAATACCTTATGCCAAATGTTAGATACTTCCATGGGCGTATTCCAAACTCAGCAGCAAGGTAAGGAGAAGAGCGCTTAGCTGGTTGGTAAATATCATAAGTCCCAACATCCGAGCGAAAAATTGTTTGTTCAGATTGTGGGAAAGCCTTATAAGACAACCCGCCATAAACATTCATATAAAACCAGTCGTTTGCAGCAAGTGTCGTTCTGCTGTCATCTTCGCTTAATGACATTTGAATAGCAGTATCTAGATCAGATGCTGAATTAATGGGTTTGCTATTTGCGTAGCTTATGCTTTGTATAAAGAATAAAGCCGGTAATATAAAATAAATTCTTCTCATCAAAAATCTCTACAAGGTTATAAAACAGAGGAGATTATTAGGGAAAAACACCATCGGAGCGATGATAGTCTCAAAAACCGGACAAAATGATGATTTTATAATGAAATGATACTTATTAGCGTAGCGCAGTACATAATTTATCCATCGGATGAGTGGACAATATTTTAATATTGCGTATAATACACCCATAACATCATCGTCACACATTAAATAAATGCCAACAATCCAAGAAGTGCACAGATTCAGCTTCGTAAAATATAAAAACATACTAAAGAGATTAATCTCTCCTATGATCGATACATTGTGTGTTACCGGATTATCTTATACGAGATTATTTGCAAATGGAGAAGTGATTGACGTACCGGTTCTAGAGCATGATATATGTGGTTCCTGGTTAGAAGGAAACCCGACCAAAGATCCTGCATTTTGTTTGAGCAACCTCACTAAAATTCCAAAAATGATATGGTATCATGAATTAAGTCCTTTTTTATCCAGTGACGATCAGTCTAGCTATGCTTTTATTAGAAGTATCAATAAATTTGATTATTGTTTGACTTACCTTAAATATAATGACGATAATTCAATCAGTAGGATTTCTGTAATTACCCGATGCAAATTTATGGGTTTTTTTAGCGATAAACAGTTTTTGTTAGATCAATGCATAGCGGCAATCGAATCCTATTTGTTTGACTGCAAGACACTTATTGCTATAGAGTTTGATATTTCCAGCGATATTGCTCCTATTATGTTTAAAGGAGCTAATGAAAATATGGTTATTGAGCTTTTATCTAAACTGACAAAGCAAGAATTGGCTTGTCTTAAATTAATTTATGCAGGACATTATGAGTCAAAGGAGATTGCGTTAAAACTGCATAAATCATACAGAACAGTTGAAGGAATCGTCGCGCGACTCTCACAGAAGCTCAGTTGCAATAACAAATATGAGTTAGCGGTGAAAATAAGCAAAATGCATGATGTGATGCGCTGTGTGGTAATGAAAGGCTGGTAGGCAAAAATAATCGCTATTGTTTTAATGATTACGATAAAACTAAAAAGTAAATCAACTTATGGAGTTTCTTGAATATAATGGAGTTTGCAAATCAACAATTTACCTTGCAAGACATACATCACTATCATTGGAAAAAATATGAGCATACTTTTAAGAAGATTGTTCAATCTATGGATTTCCCGTTTGACATTGAAGGTTTGACTTATACAGAAACTTTTAGTTCAGGAATGGCTATTAATATTCCACTAAAATATCTGGAGAGTTTTCATGATTGGGCTCAGTCTGAAAAAGCGCATATATCCTCTTTTCTCAACGTGCTTAATCGACCAAAAGTTATGACATTAGACGAATTAAATATTTGCTCTGAAGATAGTTACCCATATCACTTGTCTTTTGTAACACAAGAAGCATTTAATATGTTGCCTATTCAGTATTTCAAGGTAGGGAGTCAATCAATCGCCAATTTATGTATATTCATTAAAAAGAGTAACTATCTTGAGGCTAGTATTCAATATGCGCACCTTAATATTCTGGCGTTAACACGAAAACTATTTGATTCTTTGCGGCAAGAATATCATTATTTGGTCCATGATTTTTTGGTCAATACAAGACAGGATCAACTGTGTTTTAAACAGCATCACATGCCAAAAATATTTCCCAATTTAACACGATCAGAAAAGTCATTTTTATTTGCAATATCTCAAGGGTATTATGAGACAAAGCAAGTTGCAATATATTTAAATCTATCTGTTCGAACAATCGAAGGTTTAATGCGTAGTGTTTTACACAAGTTAGAGTGCAAAAATAGGTATGAACTCTTTGTGAAAATAGGGGGT
Organism: Cysteiniphilum sp. 19S12-1; assembly: GCF_052030685.1. NCBI lineage: Bacteria > Pseudomonadati > Pseudomonadota > Gammaproteobacteria > Thiotrichales > Fastidiosibacteraceae > Cysteiniphilum > Cysteiniphilum sp. 19S12-1. The sequence continues at coordinate 88,565 of NZ_JBQAJM010000001.1, read as the reverse complement.
GATTACTCATGTTTAAGCCATATAATGGCTGATAATGAAGGTTATGGAGTAGCAAATGAACACAGTAGAGGCGATCTACACAAAAAGTTACCAAAGATATGCGTATAAATTAAATAAAATCTTAAAGAGTGCAAATTTAGCTTTATCTGTAGAATCGTTAATATACCATCGCTGTTATTCTAATGGTAGAGTGCTTGCGCTACCCTTATTAGCAGATGATAGTTTGAGCGATTATTATACTTTGCCTGAGGCAGATAAAAGAATTTTTCTTGACTTTGAAACTTTGCTACTATCTCCGACGATTAATGATGTGGGTTATAAAAATGCAGTATATCAGTCATATAACCAGTCTTTTTGTGTTGATCATATTCTTACCAAGGAGGAAAGACACGCTTTGCCATGGCATTTACATTACCACCCTGACCATTCAATTAGTTTCTTGTGCATATTTGTAAAGAAAAAAGAAGTTCTTATTGCAAATACATTATTTTATGGAGGACATTTCAGGCAGCTACATCAAACGCTTGATCAATTAGTTTTGCAAAATACGTTTGATATTGATTTGAATGGATTCACATTTAAAAATGTAAACCCATCCAAAAATTTGCTTACAAAGTACATACCCACTCCGCAGTTTAGCGAGTTAACGTATACTGAGAACCTGTGCTTTTTAGCTATTTATAATGGCAATTACGAGGTGAAAGCACTTGCATTATGTATTGATCGCTCACCGAGAACCATTGAGGGACTGATTGCCTCAATGGTACAGAAACTAGGGGTGAACAATCGTTATGAACTCTTTGTTAAAATATCTCAGTCGCATGAGCACAGGAGATATTTAGCATACATTGCGTATAAATAACCTGAGATGCTTTTATGTCAATTTACTCGATGATCTCATCCATCTCGTCGTCATCTACTGTGACAAATGGTAGAGTAAATGAAAACTCAGATCCTTCAAATAAGTGATTATTTAACTCAACTTCATTTTCACAAAGTAACTTAACATAATGTTTAGCCAAAGCAAGATCATATGCAAACTCATGTTTATCCATGGCGACATTGGTGTTTTTAGGATCCGTGAAGTACTCTGCGCTAATATTATCATCTTCTAGCTCAATAAATGGCATAGTGCCTTTAAATTCAAATGTTATGTAAAGTTTGTCATGTGCTCTGTCTCTGGCGGTAATTTTTAAGTTAATATTCTTTTGAGCATTTTTACTGATTCCTTTTGTATAATTAGCAAGTAGTGTTCTAATAATGTGGCGAAGTTTTTTATAATCCACATAGACTTTTTGTTGTGATTGGTTATCCATTTCAAATGATACTTCAACATCAAATCTCGCACTAATTGAGGCATTTGCAATGCCAATTTCTGGTGCGATCAAACCTTTTAAGAGCATAGGTTTTGTACAAATCGAATTAAGTGAGTTAAGAGAATCATTTTCGCTGATAATTGTGCTATTAATCTTTTGATACATGGTATACATTTCAGATAAGCTTTCGTTGATTTTGTAGAGTTCATCATTCACAGCAATCTCAAGGCTTTCTGGAACAGTAGATCCTATTAATTGCGCCCCTATATTATCAATTGCGTGCGAAATATTTTTAAGGGCATCTACCCATTCATAACCATATGATCTAAGGTAGTTTCGTTGAAATGCTATTTTTTTCTCCAATTGATTCTTTTGGTGTATGGTTTCTTCTTCAAGGCGTTTGCGTTCGGTGATATCATAAGAAATACCACAAACCCCAAAAATGTTACCACATTCATCGAATAATGGTGAAAGTGCAACATCGAAATAAACAATGTTTCCAGACTCTGGATTTACGATTTGTTCTTGACAATAAACTTGTTTCCCTGTTTTTATTACTTGCTTGTGATGAGCAATAATTTCAGTACCCATATCCTTTGGATGCATTTCGAGTGGTGTTTTTCCTAATATATCTTCAAGTTTCATCCCTGCAGTTTTAAGTATGAAATCATTTGCACCCATTAACTCATGGTTTGTGTTAAGCCAATAGACACCACTGGGGATAAGATTTGAAAACTCACTAAATGATGAGGTTAAATCTTTTTTGTTCGTTATGAGCATCTCTACATCCTTGATCCTAATTTTAAGTTTTAAACAGTGTCATCCGCAAATTGTAGCATAGTGATTATATCTAACAGTTCTAAGGTATATAATAATGGCGCTATAATTAATACACTACTGATAACTGCAACCACTTTTTTATGTGTTTTGAATATATTTAACGCCTTAAGCTTGGCTTCATTTAACAATCTTCTGATACTTTTCAACCAGATGTGTACCTTAAAAGGTTTAGGTGCATTTGTTGGCGTTCCTAAATTTATATCAAGCATAGTGTTCAATTTCTCAATATAGAATTTTAATTGCATGTTACTAATTCTTGTCCATTGAAAATCTATCATCTTAAATACGGATCCCGTTTTGTTTTGCAAAATAGCGCTACCATTACTTCCAATAAAATGACCATTTTTACCATCGGCGTGCCATTCCATGCGTAACAGAAACCGTCCAATTAAATCACAATCATCATTATGCTGTAAATAGTTAACTAACCCATCAATAAAAGTTTCAAAATTTACAATGGTGATTGTGTGATTTTTCGTACTCAGCATTTGAGATAATTTGATCTTATTTGGATTAAATACATGATGTGTCTGATTGTTTAATTGTCGTTTATCAAACATTTTCACCATTGCTGTTGCCGTTATATCAGCAGGTGAAATCTCTATTTCATTCATATTATCAGCGATACAGCCCAATTTGCGGATAAAGGTAATATAGGTTGCAAATGCATTATCTTTGACATCTTCCTGCACCTTACCATTTTGTTGCATAAAAGCTAAGTTCCCGACACGATAGACGCTACTATTAATGCCTTTTTCGCGCCATTTAATGGTATTGATCTCACCGAGGTATTTGGTTTTGGTATATGGTGAATTCCATTCGCCATCAATCGTTAATTGATCATCCTCAGTCAGGACAGTTTCATTATCATTGACAACACCTGTCATCACAGAATAGCTTGAAATATAATGGAAATCTTTTAAATTGGTTAGCTCACAAAGCTTAAGTAAATTAATCGTTGATGTAACATTGGCTCTATAAAACGTCTGCTCAATACCAAAATGTTTTGCTAACGCAGCACAATGGATAATGCTATCGATATTTTGTATCAGTTGATAATATTGCTCATCTGATACACCGATTTGTTCTTTTTCCAAATCACAGGGGATATAAACTAGGCGATCAGCAAAATACTTTTCCAGAGTAATATCAAAATAAAACCGGTATTTATGCGCCATACGCTCCATGGCATGTGTCTTATCTTTGGCTCTAATGCATAGATAAATACGATAGGGTGTTAAGGTTAGTAATTGGTTGAGAAGGTTGCATCCTAAAAAACCGGTGGCTCCGGTTAATAGGACATTTTGGATGGATTTGGTTGTATATTTTACTGCGGGTATATTAGCTATTTGTGATAAATACTGCTCTTTTTTAAGTGACATCGCTGTGTTAAGTTTTTCATGTCCTTTAATCTTTTGGTTGGCATACTCATGTTTAATTTTTTCTAATTTGGAAATCAATAGATCATGGGTAATTTGCTTATTGTGCGCCAGTTTCCTAGGTGTGCGTAAATCAAAAATTTCAGCAACATCGACCTCAAGATTTGACTGTAACATCATAGCGAGTTGAATGGCTTTAATAGAATTGCCTCCCAACTTAAAGAAATCATCATCAATGCCTACTTTTTCAATAAGTAGTAAATTAGAGAATGCCTGACAAACAATTCTTTCCTGTTCTGTTCTTGCTTCAATATAAGCTTGATCGCTTTCAAATCTAATCTCAGGTAAAGCATTGATATCAATTTTGCCATTAATGGTGAGTGGTATCTCATTAATTTGCAAGGCAGCACTTGGCACCATGTAATTTGGCAGTTTGTTAGTGAGTTTATCTATTATTAATTCAGGATTAATTTGCTCATTGGCAGTGTAATAAGCAAAAAGGCATTGTTCATCATTCACTACTCTATTGATAACGATAGCTTGTTGAATACCTGTAATATTGATTAAGGCACTTTCAATTTCAGCCAATTCAATTCTAAAGCCACGTATTTTAACTTGGTTATCTTTGCGTCCAATATACTCTAGGTTGCCATCAGGCAGCCAGCGAACTAAATCCCCTGTTTTATATAAACGATCATAGCCATTGGCTTTGTCGGTTTCAGTAGCAAATGGGTTAGGAATAAATTTTTCAGTGGTTAATTCAGGTTTGTTAAGATAACCATGTGCTAACCCTGCCCCGCCGATATATAATTCACCAATAACACCAATTGGCACAAGATTGTTGCATATATCAACAACATAGCATTTATTATTATCAATTGATTTACCAATAGTGTTATTTAGGCTGTTACGGTTGCATTTATGTATAGTTGAACATACTGAAGTTTCAGTTAAACCATACGCATTCATAAAATACTCTTGTGCAATTAATTTTTGTAAAATTTTTATATTTAAAACTTCTCCTGCGGAGCATAAACAATTAGGTAAACATTTTGCATTCAAGTTTTCTATGAGTCTGGGTGGTAATGTAGCATGTGAAATTTTATTGAATAATAAATAGCTTTCCAGATATTTAAGTTGTAATTTTTTTGTGTCCGATAGAATATGTAACTGAGCACCAAAACTTAAAGCACCAAAAATCTCCCATACTGAGGCATCAAAACCAATTGATGCAAATTGCAAAATTTTTGATTTTTCATTGATCGTTAACTTTTTTTGCTGTGAAAATGCCATATTACATAAATTTTTGTGTGATATACAAACACCTTTAGGTTGCCCAGTTGTACCCGAAGTATATATCACATAAGCCAAATCATTGGCGGTGCTTGCTGGCATTAAATTCTCACTTGAGAGGCTTTCGTAGCAATCACTCTCAAGTGATATGATGGGTGCCTTAGAAATAGCTTGCAGTCTTGAGATGTAATGTGATTGTGATAATACCAAAGATGCTTGAGTATCATTAAGGATATACTTCACTCTTTCATCAGGGTAGATGGGGTCAAGAGGGACATATGCCGCTCCTGATTTCAAAATAGCCAAAATGCCAATAATCATTTCTAAGCTTTTATCTAGATATAAAGCGATTAAATCATCAGGAGAAATGGTATTGCTCGATCTGATATAGCGTGCTAGTTGATTCGCTTTGGCATTTAACTGCGCATAGTTAAGTTGTTCGCTCTCAAAAACAATGGCGATATTGTCAGGATTTCTTTTAACTTGCTCTTCAAATAGTTGGTGAATAGTCTCATCTTTTGGATAGGGTTTATCCGTATTATTCCAATCGCAGAGTAGTTTTTTTTTTTGATCAATTGACATTAACTCATATTCAGATACCTTTTTATCTGTGCTGGCTAAAATCTCATTGATCAAATTTTCAAAATACCCAATGAAATAGCTAGGGATATAGTTTGCACGATAAACGATTTCATAACACAAAACATTCTTATCATATGCAAAACTCAGTGTGGTTATTTTGTTACCATAGAAAAACTCTAAATGATTAACTGTAAGATCACTCAACTTTATTGGTTGAGATAAAAGACAGGTTTCGATTATTGATATATTGGGTTTTACATCAAACTTTAATGCTTTGCGTATTTCCTCAAAAGCAATTTCCTGATAATTTCTATCTTCTTTATACCGCTTTTTTATATTATAAAGCAAGCTAGCAAAAGTCATCTCTCCTGATACTTGCACACGCATAGGAAACATACTGACGAAATAGCCGACTATCTTGTCAAACTCCTTTGGTCGTATATTTTTTGGGTAAGATAACAGAATATCCGTTAAGTGAAAGCATCTAAAAATAAAGGCACTAATGAGTGCATTGAAAAATATAAAGGGTGTTGTCTTGTGTGTTTTAAGCAGTTTATTTAAAGCTTTTGAATCAATATTAAGTCGCTTACGATTGATTTGCCCGCCATCATTATAAGTGTATTTAGCAAGTTCATTTTGTTGACATCCTTTAAGGTGGTTTTGCCAGTACTTAATGGTTTCTTCCTTCTTCTTAGCAATCACCGATGTTTCGTACTGTAAATAGTCAGTTAGCGAATAGGTTTTGAATTGATTGATGGCTTCTAAGCCTTCGTTATAAAGTTTTTCAAAGGTTTCACTAAAAATAGTTGTCGTTAGTCCATCGGAAATAATATGATGCCAGACAAATTGAAAATAATGCGTCTTATCATTCGTCTTGATTAAAATAGCTCTAAATAACCAATCTTTTTCAAGGTTAAATGGCTTGGCTCTTAATGCTTCGATTGCGTCAAGGGCTTCTTGATCAGTTGAATTATTAAGTGTTTGATAGATAAATTCACCGTCAAAATGGTCACGTATAATTTGAGATACTCTACCATCTTTTTCAATAAAGCGTGTTTTAAATGCTTCAAAGTAATGACCGATAGTTAAATAAATTGACTTGAATTTTTTTATATCTAAGTTACCTTCAACACGATACAATACAGAAATATTATAGCTATCTGCCTTTGGATTGAGCTTGTAGGCATACCATAACTCATCTTGTTGTTTTGTTAACTGAAGGCACACCATTTTCCACCATATCATTCAGTGCTCTTATCGGTGCCTGACAGCATACTCTCAAACAGGATCATAATGCCAGTAACAAGTAGTCATATAATGTATACCGCTCGTGAATCATTTTGTGGGCGGTATAGCTATATCTCAAAGGCGATGAGGTATTGTGCAATTGATGTGTTTTGGTTTATGAATCAAAAAGTATTGTAGGGTCAAAAGATCTCAAGAGTTCAAAACTGGGTAGCCAGCGTAGGTGAGACAATAATGAATGTCCATTATCGTAGGGCTTGAGCAATAGACCTAGCTGATCTTTGAAATTAGTTTTAAATCCAATAATTTCATCGATTAATTCAGATCGCTCCGATAATTCAGAAATGGCTTCCTGAATAGCAAAAATATTCTGTTTTTGCTTAATCATATTCTGCCATTGATGATAATGCTGATTAAGTTCCTGTTGAGAAATATCAGGTAAATAAATAATATGTTGTAGCAGATGTTTGTATTGATCACTCAAATCCAGATGCTGAACATAGGTACAAAAATGGCAGGCAAGTGCGAGATTGCTAAAATGGTTATTAGTGTAATTAAGATCAAGATTGATAATATAGAGATCAGTTTGCTGTTGTTGACAAAAATAGCAACTGGTACTTTCCTCAAGTAGTTTTTGCTTGCAATTACTGTATTTTGGTGCTTTAAAGCGTTTTAGAAATGCATGGGTATGATTCGAAGAAGCTAGAAGCTTTAGTTTAATATCAGGATTTATCATGATGTAAAGACTCATAAAGTTGATATTCTTGCTGTAATGCTTTGGATACGTTGTCGATCATGGGTGAAGAAAAAGGCATGTTTAATGAAAGTTCAAATTGCCAATGTGAGATAACAGCAGCGCCTTCACTAAAAAGTGTTTTTCTGCCAACATTATTTAAAGCATACCATAAAGTTCGATTAACGGGTTTTAACCATAAGAATGATGAAGTAGGAACAATACCTCCTTTTCTTGCAGTACTTAACAGTGAGCATAACATGGTATAAGTGTAGTGATGTTTTGTTACAATTTTCTGAATATTATCGTGAGACATACATTCCATTAAATGTTTATTTAAATATTTGTTGAGTTTGTATCGATTGATAAAGTTTTTAAACTGATTGTTATGTTGGCTGAATTCGTAGTTTAGATAACTTAAAAGCGTGTCAGCTTGCTTGCGCTTATCCAGAATGTATAAGGAAAAAACGACAGCTAGGCCGGATATTTCAAGAGGCTCCTGTGCGATATTGATACAACGATTGCCAAGTTGTTGACTTAAATTACTATGTAGTGCAATAAGGTCAAGTTTTTTATTTGGGATCAAAAGATGATGTTGCAAATATTCAACGGGTGTTAATGCTGTGCCAAGGTTGGTTTTGGATCGCGTTTCATTTTTTGGCGTATAAACCTTATTAAAGCGTTGAGCAATGAATTGAGATAAACTCGGCATTGAGAAGGTTTGTCTATATTTTCTATTGGGATGGAAGAAAAATATGATGGTGATCAATGTTATGCCAACACCCCAAAAAATAGACATTAAAGCGTCACTGGTATTGTAGCCTAAATATTTGAGCTGCTTCAGTGTGACGGTCGATTCTAATACATGATTACACCAATTCATCAACATACTATAGTGGGCATCCCACAGCATAATAATCGATAACTCAAAGCGTTTTATGATAAATATTGCTTTAATAAGCTGATTGTGGAAAAGCCAGTAAAACAGGAGTAGTGCTAGCAGGATAATGACAACGATATAAGTTGGTGCCATTCCGTCATCATTACTGCTATTAGCAGAGTTAGACATTAATTATCTCCCAATAGTTTATCAATGTTGATAACGCCTTCATCAATCAGGTTAAGCAAAGCGTCGTAAATAAATAAAACCTGTATTAGATCAAAGTTTGTGTCACTAATACTTCTTGTCATTGAGCTATCAAAAACATAAAGGTAGTTATTATCAGCTTGTGATATTAATGCTTTGATAAAGATCTCTACCTGAGTTAATTTCCCAAAATCTTTTGTTTGTTGATTCTCAATAAAGGTTAGATGATGCTCTTGGATGAGATGTTTCATAATGTTAGTTAAAATCATTTTGCACTCTTTTTATTAGATGTTGTATTGCTCTCAGCTAATGTTTGTTGAAACAGATCCTTCAAATTGACTTGTGATTTTTGCTGTGAGTATTGCTTGGAAAGGTGGCTGATATGTTTGAGTTTCTCAAGAATTTGTGTTTTATTTTCATTGAGCTTAACGCCAAGCATGGTATTGAGTTTATAAAATAGCTTTTGCAATTCTTGAGCGTTAATCAAATGAAGTGTCATATTTGACTGTGTCAAATCAAAATAATCGTTATTGAGTTTATCCTCAAGATCGATAGCATCAAATAGTAGACTGTTTTTTATCAGAGAATTAATGTCAGCAAGTGGATCCTTTTTTTCATATCGTGTTTGATCAGGACTTTCTTGTGAACCATGATGAGCTTGCTCAGCTTCGGCCGTTAGAAATGACTCATCTTCTGCATGTGAAATGTTAATATTGCTAGCCATACCTTCTTGCAGTAAGGCCGAACTTAGTGGTAATGCGTCTAATTTCTTGTAATGATGTTTGCCAAAAGCAACTTTAGCTGATTCAATGAAAGCGATAGTATAAGGCTCTACTTTCAAGAACTGATTAATCGCAATATGTTTTGTTTTTTTAGGTGCAGCGTAAAATGATCGCATTCTGACAATGTTTGATTTAAAAAACACATGCGCCTCACCAGGTAATTGATCCTTCAAATCCATAAGGTCCAGTCGTGCTCGTTTTTCAATGCCTGCTTCTTTGGAATCTTTATAGCCCAAACTATTGCCATCTTGCCCCATGTTGTAACTTCTGACGGTTGATACATAGGCTTCTCCTGCTGTTTTGTTAAAAAAGTCCCATGTTTCAGTAGGGTCTTCTAATTTCATACACAACTTAATGTTTGTATTTGCAAAAATGGAAGCAGCTTCTTCTTTGGATGCTTTTTGGAAAGCAGGAATATCTTGTCCAGCAAACACCACAGAGAAACCAAGTGATCGCGCTTGAGCAGGAACAACAGCAAACCCTTCTACAGCATAATAGCCATACTCGTCTAAAATGCATAAGAAAGGCGTATCAGAATTAGAAGGTTTAGATTCGATAACTTCTTTATATTCACCTTGTATTTTTGAGCCAAGGCCTGCAGCAAGCATGGCTTTTAATGAAGCAATAATCAATTTTCCTAGATTTGACAACTCGTCTGGCGATTTCTCTAGTGCAGGCAATAAGACGACTAGAATGCGGCGATTTAGAATAACATCACTAAAATCAACATCTGCAAGGTTGGTACGCATAATATGTGCGTAAACATCGGCAAGTGAACCAAATATACGTGTTAATTGCATGGTGATATAGCCGTGTTGTTCATATGTTTTGTCAGATTGCTTACCGACGTTTTTTTCCTGATAACCAGGTAATGTTGCAAGGTAGTTATACATTGGATCGGTAACGTCAGTAGGAAGTTTTTCCCGTATGACAACTGTACTGTTATTGTGATCAAGGATTTTTTGCTTATGAAGTAAATCCTCGACAACATCAAGGATAAAATAGCGGCGAATCGTATTGGCTTCAAGCAGTAAGTAACCTTTGTCTCTAAGATAAACAAGCAAACGCATTAATGCTTCAACAAAGGATATTGCTCTTCCTTTCCACATATCCCCATCACCGCCACCGCTATCCGAAGAAGACATCATGCTAACAATTAATTGTGATAGCATGCTTGAGGAGCCTAAGGCAAATGGATTAAGTGTATTGGATATCATATCTTTTTGTGGCCCAATAATGTCCTCAGCACCAGTCATATAATTAATTACCAGCAAATCATCCTCGCGTCCCATGAATTTAGCCATTGAAAAAACTTGGGCATAGAGGGAGTTATCACCTTTTCCATCAACATAAATAAAACCTGAGCCTTGGGATAGTGCATTAAAAGCAATTGAAAGTAAGGTTTGAGTTTTACCAGAGCCTGTTGAGCCCAAGATTAATGCATGAGTACGCATATCTTCATCACTAAACCAAACTTCTTGTTTGCTGGCAATTTCATTGCCAAAAAAGTAAAGTCCAGAAGGTTTGGATATTTTTTTTTGCACTAGGTTGCTATTTGACAAATCGGGATGTTTGGCGCCTAAAGGTAAGCGAAAAGGCAATCTTGGAATTTGCCAAAATGCATTCCAGAAGATTACTAATATAAATACAAACAGTAAGTCACTGATAAGTGGTAGCCAAGTCAACGCGACGAGTGATAATATAATCACACAAATACTTCCTAAGCGTGATGAGCAAAGTTCATAAAGCTGGAAGATTAAGCCGCGAGTGTCACGAATGCTCTCACTTGGGCGTGCTTCTTGTGTGCGTGAGAGTCCTCTTAAACCTTTACTCATTTGAATAACGTTTCTCAGTTAGTTTTTCACGACCAAATGACCATTCGCGTAAGTTTAATAGGAATACCCATAGCGTTATTTGATAGCGATTGAGTATGAAAAGGAGAACACAGGTTCCAATACTTAGCGAGATGGTCCATACCCTAAAATGGAACAAGCATAATAGGATTGGAATAAATACTTGCGCTTCAATAATGAAAAATTTAGGCTTTCTACCTGAGTCTCTCCAGTGAGCTTGAGTGTTATACATTGAAAAACCTCTTTTTACTATTATTAATTGTGATGGTGTTGGCAATATAAGTTATAAGTTTGTGTGCTAATGTGTCCCTTGGACAATAATGTGGTTGCGTGGTCTGTAAGCGAGGTTTGGCGTTGTTCCATTGCTTGTTTGATAATAGGCGCCATCATCTCATTTGATGCAGATAATAACTTTGCTCTAAGTGCTGCATCAACTACGACATATTCCCTTAAAGCAACTCTTTTCCCATCATTGCTTGGAATAAGAGTTTGCCAAATAATGGCAGAAACCGTACTAAAAAAATCATAATAAATGCGTTGCTTTTCTTCGTGCGGAAAAAGCATGAGTAATCGATTAATCGCTTGTATGACAGATTGACTGTGTAGTGTGCTAAACACGCTATGCCCAGTAAGAGCGGCTTCGATGACTGCTGAGATTGTGGCATTGTCTCGTGACTCTCCAACCATGATTGCTGTTGGAGTGCGCCTTAAAGCATTTCTAATAGCATAGGCAAAGCTAGGTAGGCATCTAGGAACCTCGGATTGCGAAGTAATAGAGTTCTCGGTATATGCAGGTAGGATGTATTCTATAGGAGATTCAAAAGTGATGATCTTTTCTCCTGAACCACTCTTTGCTGCTCTTAATGCAAGCATGGATGCCAATAATGTCGACTTCCCTGAGCCAGTTGCGCCGCATACAAGGACAATGCCTTCATTAATGAAGCTTAACTTAACGAGCTCTTCAGATAACCGTAATGTATCTATAGGCGGTGGTGTTGTTGTTAACATACGCATAGAGACTTGAATCCCAAGCTTTTCATATTGGTTGATCAAACTTGCATTGATTCTGAATCTCAATTTATGATCTGAGTTGACTCTATGCGTATAGCTAAAATCCAAGTCACTCCCACTTAGTACCTTAGCTGCTGCATTGCTCCCATATAACAAGTTAATAAAATCTTCAATTTCACTGCCACTTAGCCCTCTATTGGTAAGCTTTATCTGCTGACCATAGCGAACAGCAAAAATCGGGCTATCTATTTGTAGTGTTAAATCACTAATATCATTTTCCGCAGTGTAAGTTAATAACATATCATAATGACAATGCAAAAAATAAGGTGGATCATGTGCAAATAATGTAGATATTGCTGTTGTCATAACCTCGCCTTAGTCAGTTGGTAAAAGGTTATGCAAAGGGTCAAGCATTGCTTGCCATCGTGCTGGGTTGTCTTGAAATTGAGGCACAACCTCCAGATTGATTTCTTTATTATCAATTGCTAAATTGCGTTGATCGGACAAAATGGCTTTTGTTGCTGTTGTAACATATGGGGAGGTAATCATATTGCGATTAATCAATTCATAGTACATCAGCATTCCGCTGAAGTCCCTGCTTAATTCGTGTATGTTTTGTTTAAAAATATCAATCGCTTGTTCAACACCTGTTTCCCAACCATAGTAAATAGCTAGCTTCCAAATCTTTTGTTCTTGAGCATTAGCAGGTAAAACTGAGCGATCTGGAACTTCCGGTCTAGAAAAGTTAGTGATCAGGTAATCCCTCCAAGTAGGGACATTTGAGACAAAATAAGCTTGCTTTGTAATATGATAGATTTGACCATTAAGTGTGATTTTACGATTATCTGTATTCATACTCGACTTATTGTATCCCGTTTCAATGACCGGCGGTAGAATATGTTCATTCAGTAACAAACCATTGAAGTTATAGGTTTGATACAACATGGCTGAAAGTTTATCAAGATATTGATTAATCATGCTTTGTCCTTCGTAAAGCCCGCTTTGGGTACCTAATTCCAATGCGGCTTCTTTAACTGCTTTTTGCCTTAATGTAAGGTTGGCTCTATCGTATTGAACAATAGGGGTATTGCTGGTTAAATTTTCTAGTTGATGTAAGTCCATTGCGATCATGCTTATAAATACCTGACACTGATAACTTTTGCTTCTGTATTAATGTTTAAGCTTGCTTGTTTACCTGTTTGAACAGCAAGGTTTCTTAAAATATTAATGGCTGAATCCTCAACGGGAGCATTAAGCTGACCAATGACCACGATAATTGGGAAGGGTGGTGTTTTGCCGAAATATTGCACTTTAAAGTTTACCGCTAAGCCAATTTGAGTGAGTACATTTTCCAGTGGACCATAATATGTAAGCGACAGTTTTTTCAAAAGCGCCTGATCTTCAATATTAGCAAAAGGAATTTCAGGATTTCCATAGCGAATGGTGTTTGAACGATTAAGTTCATTCAATGATTGTTGGACAGATTCACTGGCATCTTTAAGTTCATTAATAACAATGTTATTAACATATTCAGGGTGGTATTTTTTTGGTGAATTGCTGTCGATATGACTGCATGCACTAAGTAAGAGTAAGCTTAAGATTGATAAATGTGTTTTCATAAGTAAGTTTTTATCCAAATACAATAAGTTAATAGTAGTGGCGTTAATGATTTATCCTTGTTCACCTTTGTCAAAGATATCTTTTTCAATGGTAAATTCTTGAAAGGATTTTTTGTCACCCATATTCTTAGAAATCGTTGATTGAAACATTTGAATGCCAGGGGCAAGGCAAGTTAATAAAACACCAAGCACCAGATGACCACCACCATTTTTAATATGCTCGCCTTGGCTTTGTGCGCCTTGATTGTGGTGTTTCCTAAATAACTGGATTGCACTGTAGATAAACCACATACCAACTAATGTTGCTACGATGGTAATAAATGTTTTGATTTGGCTAAAAAAAGTGATGATACCCGTTGCCCACGCTTTGAAATCCCCCGTTGTCCCAGTGGTAGTATTTTCAGCATAGCTTACCGCACAGGTAAGAAATAAGATAGCGACTACTGCGCAAACTTTTTTAATTGTGGATCGATTGATTTTTGCCATTTTAGTTCTCCGTTGTTTTAGGTTTATGTCGTATAAATTGAGTCAAATGATTTATCCATTAATGTTGCAGCTTAAGTGTTGATTCTTAGCTACCATGCCAATACTTTTCAAAATCATAAACTTTATTTAAGATATCAAAGCAAGCCGCTGCATTCATGCCAATTACACCAGCAATAAGATGGCTGATAACCTGACCAATCCCGCCTTCTCTTTGTCCTTCAGAGACTTTAATTAGAAGAAAAATCCCACGGATCAAAGAAATAAAACCAACAATGGCAAGCAGAGAAAAAATCAAATATTTTTGTGCAATATCTACATCTTGAGCTTTTTCTGCAAGGGATGCATATTCACTGATTGTTTTAATCGGATCAAGTTTCTCGTGTTGGGGGAATAAAGTGATGCTAACCATGTCTAAAAAGCCACTCATTGATAGTAACACCACACCGGCAAAAAACATAAGCACCGTAGTGGAGGGCGCATAATAACGAAACATTTGCTGTGTTTTACCATGCTTAGATAGACGAATAATTGCAACAAATAATATACATACGCCCATAATGATGCCTATACCACGGACAAAATCGAAAACCGTAAAATCCATACCGCCTTCGCCTGTTGTGCCAAGTAGATTTTGGATGATATTAGCAATATATTTTATAACTTCGTTATCCATGCGATTACATGTGCTTTTGCTTTCTAATTTCGCTTAAAGTGAATTTTTCGCGACAAATGATTTTCTTTCAATCGAATTGAGGCAACTTCATCATTTTGTCTTAAGCAATGCAGCTTCGTTTCTTTGTTTTGCAAAATGACAATTATAGTTTCTTTAATTTTCTATAAATTATTAATTGTTACGTAGTTTTACGCTTTTTTTCCTAAAATCACTTATATATCATTTGTGGTTGCTAGAGAAGGTAATTATGTTTAAGATTTTTTGTCATTATGGGGAATATTATGGCGCAGCATGAATTTGCTTTTTTTGAAAAGGATAAACTTGGCAGATTAGTCAATATTAATAAGCAATATTTATCGTATCTTGGTGTTGAAGATGAGAAAGAATTGCAGGGAAAGAGTGAAGTGGATATAGCAGAGCTAAAACCATTTCATAAAATCTATTCAACGGGTGAAAAGGAAGCGCGCTTACTTAAAGGCGTTTCTATACAAAAAGAATTATTTTATTTCAGTGATAAAGGCCCGGAGTCAATTATTACGACAAGAACATATCTCAATTTGGAAAAAGTTGAGATTAGAGGCTTCTTTTTTAAAATAGCAAAGACTCCTGTAACTTGGGATGGCAAAAGCCTGACAATATGGAATTACTTTAAACCCGTCAAATTGTCACTTTTGAAGTTTTATGTACTCACATTAAAATGTAGAGGACACAACAACCTCGAGATTGCTAATCGCATCTTTCGTGCTGAATCCACAGTAAGAAATATTGTTCAGGATTTATACTGTCTTTTTGAGGTGTATGACTTTGTTACCCTTACTCGTTACTATGATTTAGGCTGCTGGCTTAATAAATTGACCATACATTTGTTGAGTGAAAATTTTTAGCCAAAGCTTGTGGGATGGTGGGGAAGCAAAAGGCTTTATTTTTCCCCATATCTCAAGCAGGCTTCATTCTTAAAAGGGCGTTCAAAGGTATTTCTTCAAATACCTTTGATACAATGGAAAGAGGAACTCCTTCTGCGAGCATAAACTCTGCACTGTACAGATTATTTTCGTGTACAGCCTGTGTTTGATAGGATAATAGCAAATGCATACATTATCTCCTTATTGTATTACATCCATTTCGAGCTTGTGGTTAAAGACACTAACCCATCTGATACTATACCGCCTGCGAATCATTTCACAGAATTTTTATTATTTAATCTATCGTACTTTTGAATGCTTGGATTTTGTTAATAGTCCTAGCTATTACCTGTAACACAATCATTCAGAAGCATCAAATTAAACATTGCAAAATGATTCACGAACAGCGTATTATCTCTCGTAATCTGTAATATATCCAACCAAGCTAAGTTTTTTAATGAAAAGGATAGTTATTTGTTGTAATTTTATATTTCATGGTTTTTCAGGAAGACCCCCTTCTGTTGAGTTTTCCCAGCGAATTGGGGAGCTGAACATATACCCTGTCCCATGTACGGTTTTAATTATTTGAGGGGTTTGAGGATCGTTTTCTATTTTCCTTCTAATCCTTAGAACCATCATGTCCAAGTTTCTATCCAAACCATTATATTCTCTACCGTATAGTTTCATAATGAGATTATCTCTAGACAACGGTTCCCCATGATGCTCAATGAGTAATTGCAGTACCTCAAATTCTTTTGTTGTCAGTTCAATAGAGATACCATTAGTGTGTGTTAGTGATCTCTCTTTAATATTGAAGCACCAATCTTTGAAATAGGCGTAGTGAGAGCGTTTTTGTTCTAATTTCAAGGTCTGTGATTCTAGTGATCGTCGTAGGACTGCTTTGATTGCAGCTATGAGCACTTTGGGGTTGAAGGGCTTTGTTATGTAGTGATCTGCTCCTACCTCATAAGATAAAACTCTGTCAATGTCATCGTCTGAAGCTGTGAGCATAATGGTTGGTATAGGAGATTCGGTATGCAGTTTTCTACAAAAATCGATGCCATTTTCTAGGGGAAGGTCGATGTCTAGTAGGATTAAATCAGGTGGATCCTGCTTAATATGTCTACTTGCATCATGGGCATTAGCTGCTGCGCATGCTTTAAAGTTGTTTCGAGTCAGCATATCGGATAGTAGGCTTCTAACTTCACCGTCATCATCAATGATTAAAATAGTTTCTTGCATTGTTTTGCTCTTTTATAGTCTAGTAAATTATATGCTTCAGGGCGGAATGTTTGCGCTTAAGTCAGCTATGCAGACACCGGGTACAGCAAACACAAGACTCAACAGTATTGGAGAACGCTCTCATTCAGCAAAGCATTACACTTAAGATGCAGAGTGTATAGAGCAAAAAATAAGAACTCAATAGTTGCAATCGGCTTTAAGACTCAATGTAACTAAAAAAGACAAAATGTGAATTTTATGCAAAAAAGCTTGCAAAGTGCTTTTAGGGGTGGTGTTACAGTTAGTCAACTTGTTTTAAACCTTCATATGGTTTCTGGCAATCGTTAAGGCAGGCAAAGAAACAATTCGCAGCTGAGTGGCGCTTGTGTTAGAATATCGACCACTTTAACGCCAATGAAATAAATTTTTCTGTAATGGAAGTAAATAGCTATAAAACACAATTAAAAGAGATGTCTTCTCGCCTAGATACACTTCGGGGGTATCTTTGACTTTGCTCATAAAAAAGAGCGTTTAGATGAAGTATTAATGGAGTTGGAAAATCCAGCAATTTGGAATGACCCAGAAAATGCGCAAATGCTAGGTAAAGAAAAAACAGCCCTTGAAGTGGTTGTTAATAATGTCATAGCTCTGGACAAGGGTATTACTGATGCGCTAGAGATGATTGAGTTTGCGCAAGAAGCTGATGATGAGAGCATCTTGCAAGAGGTAATTGTCGAAATCGATCATTTGGAATCCGCGTTAGCCAAGCTTGAATTTATGCGCATGTTTAATAACCCAATGGATCCCAATGATGCATTTTTGGATGTGCAGTCTGGCTCAGGCGGCACTGAAGCACAAGATTGGGCGCAAATGTTGATGCGTATGTATCTACGCTGGGGCGAGGCGCATGGCTTAAAAACTGAAATTATTGAAGTGTCAGATGGTGATGTTGCGGGTATTAAGAGCTGCACGATTCGTTTTGAAGGTGAGTATGCCTATGGATGGCTTAGAACTGAAACGGGTGTGCATCGTTTGGTGCGTAAATCACCGTTTGATTCGGGCAACCGACGTCACACGTCATTTGCATCGGTTTTTGTCTCCCCCGAGGTCAGTGATGATATTGAGATTGAGATTAATCCAGCAGATTTGCGCATTGATACTTATCGCGCGTCAGGTGCGGGTGGGCAGCATGTCAACCGTACAGATTCTGCTGTAAGGATTACGCATGAGCCATCAGGTATTGTCGTGCAATGTCAGAATGATCGCTCGCAACACAAAAACAAAGATCAAGCAATGAAGCAGCTAAAGTCAAAGCTATATGAGCTAGAGATGCACAAGCGTAATGCAGAAAAACAAGCGCTTGAGGAGTCGAAATCAGATATTGGTTGGGGCAGTCAAATTCGCTCTTATGTACTGGATCAATCAAGAATTAAGGACTTAAGAACCTCTGTAGAGAATACCAATACACAAGCAGTGCTTGACGGTGATTTAGATAAGTTTATCGAAGCCAGCTTGAAAATGGGTTTGTGATGGCCAAATTGCTAAAATTGATATGATACACCGTGGGGCGTATTTCATATAATTTAGCGTAAAGGGTTGTTGTATATAATGTAGCGTAGGGGCGTATTGAATACGCCCTTAGAGATTAAAATAAAAAATTGGAATAATAGCCATGACAGAACAAGTTCAAGATCAAGTAATGACAAAAGAAGAAGCGCAAATTGAGGAAAATAACCAAATTCAAGTGCGCAAAGAAAAGCTTAAAGAGCATACTGAATCAAATAACGGTATTGCTTTTGCCAATGATTTCAAACCTAATGCCGCAGCAGCGTGCTTGCAAGCAAAGTATGGAAAGATCGAAAAAGCAGAGCTAGAAGCGTTAACTGATAAACCAATCGTTAAAATTGCCGGACGCATTATGCTTAAGCGTGTCATGGGTAAAGCCTCTTTTATCACGTTGCAAGATATGTCTGGTCGTATTCAAGCATATATTCGTAAGAATGATTTAGCCGAAGGCGAGTATGATCGCTTTAATGCGCATTGGGACTTGGGTGATATTGTCGGCGTTGAAGGGACATTATTTAAGACTAATACCGGAGAGTTATCAGTGCATGCAGCCACTATTAAGCTGCTCACTAAAGCCATTCGTCCATTGCCTGATAAATTTCATGGATTGTCTGATCAAGAAACGCGTTATCGTCAGCGCTATGTTGATTTGATGACCAATAGTGACAGTCGCAAGGTTTTTCAGACGCGTTCCAAAATGATTCAATTTATTCGTCGTTATTTTGATGAGCATCGTTTTATGGAAGTTGAAACGCCAATGATGCACGTGATTCCAGGAGGTGCTTCAGCAAAGCCATTTGCAACGCATCACAATGCACTGGATATGCCGCTTTATTTGCGTATTGCACCTGAGCTTTATTTAAAGCGCTTAGTTGTTGGTGGTTTTGATCGTGTTTATGAAATCAATCGTAACTTCAGAAATGAAGGTTTATCAACGCGCCATAATCCTGAGTTTACCATGATTGAGTTTTACCAAGCCTATGCTGACTATAAAGATCTGATGGATTTAACCGAAGACTTATTGCGCAAGATGGCTGAAGACGTGCTAGGTACTACCGACATTCATTATCAAGGTCAGGATTATGATTTGGCACAACCCTTTTTGCGTATGAGTATGTTTGACTCGATTTTACATTTTAATCAAGAGATTACAAAAGAGCAGCTGGCTGACTTTGACCAAGCTGTAGCAATCGCTAAAAAGCTAGGCATTAAAGTGGAATCACACTACGGTTTAGGTAAAGTACAAACAGAGATTTTTGAAGAAACGGTTGAGCACCGTTTAATTCAACCAACCTTTATTACTGAATATCCGGCAGAGGTATCACCATTGGCGCGTCGCAATGATGACAATCCTTTTATTACCGATCGTTTTGAGTTCTTTATTGGTGGACGCGAGATAGCTAATGGTTTCTCTGAGTTAAATGACGCAGAAGATCAGGCGGCACGCTTTAAAGCGCAAGTTGCAGCAAAAGCTGCCGGAGATGACGAGGCGATGTTTTATGATGCGGATTATATCCGTGCTTTAGAGTATGGTTTGGCACCGACTGCAGGTGAAGGTATCGGTATCGATAGACTAGTGATGTTTTTCACCAATAGCGCATCGATTCGTGATGTAATCCTATTTCCGCATATGCGTCCTGAATAGACCTAAATTAATGACTATAATTGTATGTCTTATCTTGTTGGGAATAGTAGTCATTTCTGTTTTATTTGTTTTTGAGCAACGAATAATAAGGTTCTTTAATATAGATAGGCATAGACTGAGGAGAAGGTATGCTCATTATTTCTTTGTGTACTTCATTTTGTCACTTATTTCAGGAGGGGTTACGTTCATTGTGGATCACTACAATCGTAAATTCAATAAGGAACAAATTATTATTCAAAGTTACGCAGTACCTTTATCGAATGAAATTGCAAATTGTACTTATAGTATCAATGATTTTCAGCATATTAGTGAGCAAATGTATGATGAAGTAATTGAGTGCCTACCGACATCAACTGGCAATGTTTTTGTCGATACATTAGAAAATAGGGAAAAACAGCAACAATGTTCAAGGTTTCTTGAGACATATTATCAAAAGATTCATAAAAAATATAAATCTATATCGGTATGTGTTAATAGGATTGTATTAAAAATACATGACTATAGTTTACTAGAGTACGATGCCGCTATATATGACAAATTGATTGTATCAAATGACAAAATACGTAATGCATATGAAAATAGTAAGGCCTATGAATATAAAGTGAAGCAGAGCGAAAAGAATAAGAAAAAAGCGCTCGATATACAGAGGTTTTATGATGAATTTAGTGAGCATCATAATTATTGCTTAGCTGAGTTTTATCTCTTACCAGACAGAACTTTTTCTAGTTCAGTAGATTACTATTATTGGCTTGAAAGTAGGAAGTTAGCAACTCAGGACTTTGCTGACAAGACGATTGCTATGCTCAACTCTGCCTACATTAGCTTGTTTGGAAAAACTATTGAGAGTCTTTAGTTAAATAACGTGGCCTCTTGACCATGCATAGCCCAGTGATTTTTTTGCCATAAATTTTTAGTAGCCATATCATATAACTTAGGATCTGGATTCACGCAAATTGCTTTATCAACAAGCTTTAATAATGGCGCATCATTAATGGAGTCAGAGTAGAAAATACTTTGCTCAAATACTTTAGATTGTTCTTGAAGCCATTGTTGATAGTAGTGAACTTTACCGATACCAAAACTTAGTGGTTCGATAACGCCACCGGTGAGTTTGCCATTTTCTTTAATGCTTTGCACACCGATAATATTCTCTTGATCAAATCCAAGCAAAAGACCAATGGGGCGCACTAAGTCAATCAAGCTTGCGGATATTAATAAAATATGATCGCCCTTTGCTTGATGATCTTTAATTGCTTGGTGAGCTGCAGGGTAAGTGAAGTTCTTGACAATAAAGTGGGCAAAGTCTTTTAATGTGCCTTGCAATGAACTCTCACTATGTCCAATAAGAGGCTGTAAAATAAAGTGACAAAACCCGAGCATATCGACTTCACCAGCATGATAGGCGCGATCATAGGCTTCTTTGGTTGCCATAAAAGTTTTTGGATTATTAACAAGCTTGTGATCACATAAATATTTTGCCCACTCGTTGGAGCAATCAACAGAAATAAGTGTGTGATCAAGATCAAAAATAGCAATATCAGACATGGTATTTGGCATAGTGTTATGGTGAATTTGTCGATATGATGATAAGCGTTGTACACTTTGTCAAATAGAAATCAATAAGGGGTGTTGTGAGGTTGATGAATAAATATATGGTAGCTGCGTCTTTATCTTTAATTACGTTCACAAGTTTTGCAAATGCTGATAATAATTTTAAGGCACTTGAAAAACAATATGGTGGGCAACTGGCAATTAGTGCCATTGATACATCGAATGATCACGCGGTTGATTATCATGCGGATAAACGCATGCCGATGTGTAGTACATTTAAGCTGATGCTTGTTGCGGCAGTATTAAAAAAGAGTGTTCATGAGCCCAGGTTGCTTGAAAAGAAGATTGATTATACTCAAAAAGATATGGTCAATGCGTACTCGCCGTACACCCAAAAAAATCTGGGTAAAGGCATGAGCATTAAAGCGCTCTGTCATGCAGCAATGTTAAGTGACAATACGGCAGCAAACCTACTGCTTAAAGAGTTAGGTGGTCTGGATAAATTAAATCAGTTTGCGCAAAGTATTGGTGATACGACCTTTAGGTTAGACCGTTATGAGCCTTATTTAAATACTGCCATCCCAGGAGATAAAAGAGATACGACAACAGCAAAAGCCATGTCACAAAGTCTGGATAAAATTGTATTGGGTAATGTTCTTCCTACAATGCAGCGCGATTTATTGATCAAATGGATGCAAACAAATACCACGGGAGATAAACGCATAAAAGCAGGTGTTAACAGGTCTTGGATCGTTGGTGATAAGACAGGTACGGGTGATTACGGTACAACGAATGACATTGGCGTAATATGGCCAAACAAGTGCAAACCGGTTGTAATTAGTGTTTTCTATACACAGGATAAGCAAGATGCTAAAGCACAAGATGTGGTGATCCAAAAAGCCACTAGCCTTGCTATGGCTGAGCTTAGTAAAACCAATTCCTGCTTAGAGCAGACTGCCGAATGAGGGCGCAGTATCATTTCAGAAAGTCGGCTAAAGGACAGCTTTTAATTTGGGATGTGAAAAAGCTTGTTAAAGAATCACAGCATCTAAAAGCAATATCGATTAAAATCGATCAAATTAAAGAACTTGATGAGTGTTATTGGTATGAGTTGGGTGAAGCTAAGCCGACGTGTTTGAATATTATTGAGCATATGAAACTTATTCAAGCTGCCGATTTGAGTTATCCTATTTTGCTGTGTGCCGATGGACAAATTATGGATGGAATGCATCGGGTATGCAAAGCCAAGTTAGAAAATCGAGAAGCCATTCAAGCTATTCAGTTTGAGGTAACACCTGAACCAGATTTTATCGATATAGATCCAAAGGATTTGATTTATTAACGACAAACAGACTAAGACTAAACACTTCATAGAGGCTTCGACTTATGCTTATACAGTCAAAGTGGGTTGAAATATTGTCATCGCCGACAAACAGGATGCAAAAACATTGAAAGTCTTGGCGCTTTAAGGAGTTTCGCGCATAATAAGCCTCAATGTTTTGCAGTAACAAAGGATCAATATGTCTCATATTATAAAATCTAAAGCAGCCATTGCTTGGCAAGCTGATAAACCCCTTTCCATTGAAACTATTGATGTATTACCACCCCAGAAAGGTGAAGTACGTATTAAGATTAATGCCTCTGGTGTTTGTCACACAGATGAGTTAATGGCAAAAGGCGAAAGTATTCGTAGTGTGGTTAAGTTCTAAGATGGCAGGTGTTCAACATATTGAAGTAGATGCTGATCGCGAAGGTCAACGCATCGATAATTTTCTGATAGGACAGTTTAGTAAACTACCCAAATCTTTGATATATCGCTGGATTCGCAAAGGAGATTTACGCGTTAATAAAAAGCGCATTAAACAAACCTATCGTGTCGAGCCGGGTGATATCGTGCGTGTTCCACCATTTATCCTTGAGGAAGAAGCACCAGCTAAGGTAAGTGATGACCATTTAGCCTTTCTTGAATCACTTATTCTATTTGAAAATGCAGATTATATGATTATTAACAAGCCATCAGGTATTGCCGTTCACGGAGGATCAGGTGTTAATTCAGGATTAATAGAGCGTTTGCGTCAACTGCGTCCTCAGGCTAAAAAACTTGAGCTTGCACATCGCTTGGATAAAGAAACCTCAGGGTGTATGATCATTGCCAAGAAATACAGCATCTTGACTTATTTTCATGAAGCTTTGAAAAAGCGTGAAGTGCAAAAGACTTATCACGCCCTAGTGCATGGCAGTTGGTCAAATAAAGTCAAACAGATTGATTTGCCATTAAAGCGCCACTTATTATCACATGGTGAGCGTATGGTGCGTGTTGACAAAACAGAAGGTAAGGATGCATTAACTAGTGTTAGAATCTTGCAAAAATTTGATCAATACACTTTGGTGGAAGCAATGCCACACACCGGTAGAACACACCAAATTCGTGTGCATCTTGCGGCATATAACTGCCCGATCGTTTGCGATAAAAAATACGGTATTGCCGATAAAGACCAAGTGTTAATAAAAAAAGGCTTTAATCGCTTGTTTTTGCATTCTGCCAATTTATCGTTTAAGGATCCAAAAACTGGTGAAGATATGTGCTTTGAAGCGCCGTATGATCGTGATTGTCAAAAAATTGTTAATTCTTTTAAAACCTAATCCATTAGCTCGATTACTAACCATCCATGGCAGCTTCGCATTGGATCCTCACGCCCTCCTGGCTCAGGATGACAGGTCACAGGGTGTCATTGCGAGCATGGATGCGTGGCAATCCATTTTATCAGGGATGATAGATTTAAGTTCGTTGCAAAGCCTATATTTACAAGCCACTTCTTAAGGTGGTGCATTAAGGCATAAATAAGTTGCATCAGCTAGCACCTCTCCCCTCGCGGGAGAGGTCGTGCAGCTTAAGCTGCACGGGTGAGGGGGAATTAAAGCGCAACTTATTCTTGATTGATTACTTAACTTCTAGTTTGAAGTGCAACCGCATAATTCAACCCGCTGAATGATTGTGTTACAATCTGGTCATTCTTTTTTGCGGCATGACATCATGGATAAAATTACAATTAAAGGGGCGAAAACGCATAATCTTAAAAATATCGACTTAGAGATTCCTCGCGATAAATTAACGGTTATTACGGGTTTAAGTGGTTCGGGTAAATCATCATTGGCATTTGATACACTCTACGCTGAAGGCCAACGTCGCTATGTTGAGTCTTTATCAAGTTACGCGAGACAATTTTTATCGTTAATGGATAAACCCGAAGTTGAACATATTGAAGGTTTGTCCCCTGCGATTTCCATTGAGCAAAAAACCACTTCGCATAATCCACGCTCAACCGTAGGCACGGTAACGGAGATCTATGATTATTTGCGTGTATTATTTGCGCGTATTGGTGAGCCAATGTGTCCTGAGCATAAAGTTGAGCTAAAGGCGCAAACGATTAGTCAGATGGTCGATCATACGTTGAGTTTTGATGATGAGACAAAATTTATGATTGTCGCTCCCGTGATTGTTGATAAAAAGGGCGAGCATATTCAGTTAATGGAAAAGCTCTATGCTGAAGGGTATTTGCGTGCGCGTATTAATGGTGAATTATATGAGCTGAGTGATTCACCTAAATTGGATCGCTATAAAAAGCATACGGTTGAAGTAGTCGTTGATCGATTTAAACCACAAAAGAAAAACCAACAGCGTTTAGCAGAGTCCTTTGAAACAGCATTAGACTTATCAGCGGGCATTGCTAAGCTTGTGTTTTTAGATGGTGAGCAAGACGATATTATTTTTTCATCCAAACACGCCTGTCCACATTGTAATTACTCACTTAAAGAGCTAGCACCTAGAATCTTTTCATTTAATAGTCCGATTGGTGCTTGTCCAAGCTGTGATGGCTTAGGTACAAAGGCTTACTTTGATGCCGATAAAGTTATTGTTGATGATAATTTAAGTTTAAATCAAGGCGTAATCCACGGTTGGGATAAGCGTAATGGCTACTACTTCGCGCAATTAGAAGCATTGGCTCGGCATTTTGATTTCTCATTGGATACACCATTTAATAAACTCACGGATGCGCAAAAAGAGTTGGTACTAAATGGCTCCGGTAAAACTGAGATTAATATTTATTTCAAAAGCTCAGGTGGCAGAGAATATCGAGCACAAAAGCCATTTGAAGGTGTGTTAGCAAATTTTGAGCGTCGTTATAAAGAAACCGACTCAAACATGATTCGTGAAGAATTAAGTAAACTGATGAGTAATTTGCCATGCCCAAGTTGCAATGAAACGCGTTTAAATGAGGGGGCGCGTAATGTGTTTATTGCGGGTAAGAATATCGCGCAATTAACAGCATTATCGATTAAAGATAGTGTCAAATGGTTGGATGATTTAACACTTGGCGGTCAAAAGCAAGTGATTGCCGAGCGCCTGTTAAAAGAAATTCTGGCGCGCTTAGGTTTCTTAGTTAATGTCGGCTTGGATTATTTAAATCTCTCACGGCAAGCAGATACACTTTCAGGCGGTGAAGCACAGCGGATTCGCCTAGCCAGTCAAATCGGTGCAGGCTTGGTGGGGGTGATGTATATTCTTGATGAACCATCGATTGGACTGCATCAACGTGATAATCAAAAGCTATTAGACACCTTGCATCATCTGCGTGATTTAGGTAATACGGTAATTGTGGTTGAGCATGATGAAGATGCGATTAAACAAGCCGATCATATTATCGATATAGGACCTGGTGCGGGCATTCATGGCGGGCAAATCGTTGCTGAAGGGCGATTGAGTGAAATCATTGATAATGAAAAATCATTAACGGCAGATTATCTTGCCAAGCGCAAACAGATTACCATTAATGGCAAGAAGTTAAAGCCAAAAAAAGGGCAATATGTTGAGGTCTATGGCGCTAAAGGCAATAACCTGCAAAATGTTAATTTAAAAGTACCTTTAGGTTTGCTAACTTGTGTCACCGGTGTGTCAGGTTCAGGCAAGTCAACCTTGATTAATCGTACACTTTACCCCTTAGCGGCAAAGCTCCTGAATAAAAATAATAGCATTACAGCGCAAGCTTATGATAAACACAAAGGTTTTGAATTATTAGATAAGGTTATCGATATTGATCAAAGCCCGATTGGGCGCACACCGCGCTCAAATCCTGCGACCTATACTGGCGTTTTCACACCCATTCGCGAGTTGTTTGCGGCAACTGCTGAATCCCGTTCACGTGGTTATCAGGTAGGACGTTTTAGCTTTAATGTCAAAGGTGGACGCTGTGAAGCATGCCAAGGTGATGGTGTGTTAAAAGTTGAGATGCACTTTTTGCCGGATGTATATGTGCCATGCGATGTCTGTCAGGGCAAACGTTATAATCGTGAGACTTTAGAAATTCAATACAAAGGCAAAAATATCAGTGAAGTATTGGATATGAGCATTGAAGAAGCTTTGGCGTTTTTCTCGGCGGTTCCTCAGATTAAACGTCGCTTACAAACCTTAATGGATGTTGGTTTGTCATATATTACCTTGGGGCAAAATGCAACCACCCTGTCAGGTGGCGAGGCGCAAAGGGTGAAACTAGCTAAAGAGCTATCAAAAACTGCTACTGGAAAAACACTATATATTCTTGATGAACCGACCACAGGACTGCATTTTCATGATATCCAGCAATTGTTAAATGTCATTATGCGTTTGCGTGAGCAAGGCAATACCATTGTTATTATTGAGCATAATTTAGATGTGATCAAAGTGGCAGATTGGATTATTGACTTAGGTCCTGAAGGGGGTGATGGCGGTGGTCAGATTATTGCTGAAGGTGCGCCAGCAAGCGTTGTTAAAAATGCGCAGTCGCACACGGGTAGATTTTTAAAGATGATGCTTTAATATTCAAAGGGGAGGGTATGTTAAGACGTATGATTATTTTATTGGGGACTTTGGCAATTATTTTTTCAGTGTATATCCCATGGTTTAAACCGTCAAAATATAACAAAGCAATGCATAAAACGGTGATCTCCAGTGTCTATTCAGCCAGTGACTTGAAACAGTATTTACGTGGTTAGTGACAGAAATATCAGGTGAAGTTAAAATGCACTAAAATAGTGACTGCTGATGGTAATTTATCAAATAGTTGTTATACTATGTATAACTAAAATAACTGGAATCTATTATGCATACAAACGCAAAAATCCTCAAATGGGGAAACAGCCTTGGTATTAGGTTATCAGGTGCGCTCAGAGATTTAACAGACTTTAAAGCGGGGACTATTGTTGATGTTGAAATAAAGGCAGATGGCTTATTTATACGCAAAGCAAAACAAAAAACAATTTTGCCATTCTCGGAATCATCATTACTTAATAGCTTAGATGAAAGTAGTCACCAAGATTTAATAGCAAAACCACAGGGCAATGAGTGGCGTGACTAAACAGTACATACCAGAGCGAAATGATATTGTATGGCTTGATTTTGAGCCAACAAAAGGCAAGGAAATTTGTAAATATCGCCCTGCTTTTGTCTTATCATCCAAGGAGTATAACTCAAAAACAGCGACACTTATTTGCTGTCCAGTGAGCACATCTATTCGCGGTGCTGCTACTGAAGTTCCTATTAACAATATTGATAAACCATCTGTTGTGGCATCATCAATTGTGCAAACATTATCTTGGAAAGATCGCAAGTGCCAATTTATTACTAAAGCTGAAAAAGGCGTATTTGAAGATGTGATCCTTAGATTACTCCCTTTAATCGGTGCCGAAGAAATAATACGGGATATACTAAGCTAGCGCAGATTAGCACCAATAGAAGCCAAGCGTTTTTTTAAGCTTGGGTGGGTGGAAAACATATCATCCATGCCACCTGCAGCAAACTTGCTACTGGCTGGATCATACAGGTAAGAGGCGCGACGCATACGCTCATTGTTGTTGTGCGCATAGCTTTGTGCCGTCTGTGGTTCGTTGTGATTTTGACTGATTTTAATGAGGGCATTCGCCATCGGCTTGTTATCACGCATCAGTTCAACGGCACCAGCGTCTGCCATGTATTCACGTGTGCGACTTAAAAACAGCACCATCATGCTGGTAATAAGTGGCAATATGAAACGTAATAACATAATCACCATAAAGATAATCGCCATCGCATTGCCACCATTGTTATTATCACGACGGTTGCGATTGCCACCAAACAAGGTTGAGTAAAATAAAAACTCAATCATAAACATCAGCATATTCGATAGTACAACAGTAAATAGATTAAGCTTAATATCCTGATTGCGAATATGCGTTAATTCATGTGCCATGACGGCTTGTAATTCATCGCGATTTAAACGATTGGCAAGTGCACGTGTGACCGCAACCATTGATGATTTCTCAGAGAAGCCTGAAGCAAAGGCATTCATATAATCCGCTTCAATCAAATACACTTTTGGCATATAAGGCATGTTTGCTGCGATTTTCATCTCTTCGGTGACGTTATAAATGCGCTGACAAAGTGGGTCAGGGTCATTTGCTGTAATCTCGCGATACTGAGTGCCAGCAAGCATGATCTTATCATAATAGCTAAAGGTTGCCATAAGCCAAATAAAGGCAATAATAGTCGATATAATCGTCGCCCATGGGGTGAGCTTTAATGTGGCAACAAGATAAGCGATATCAGCAAAACTTAAACGATATCCAGCATAAGTCATCATGCCGCCGTATTGACCATAGCGCCAAACAAGATCAATCAAAAAACCAAGAGCAAAAAAGATAATTAAAAATAAAGCGATAACAATATACGATTTACGCGTGTTTTTTTTAACGACTTCGCGCCAATCGACACCGTTGACATCAATTGCAGACATGGCTTATAACTCAACGCGACT
The DNA here is from genome assembly GCF_052030685.1 of Cysteiniphilum sp. 19S12-1. NCBI lineage: Bacteria > Pseudomonadati > Pseudomonadota > Gammaproteobacteria > Thiotrichales > Fastidiosibacteraceae > Cysteiniphilum > Cysteiniphilum sp. 19S12-1. Next base: position 58,955 of record NZ_JBQAJM010000001.1, on the reverse strand, counting down.
ATCTTCAAGCACTTGACGTTTCTCATCACTGACTTGCCAGTAGATGAAATCTTCATCAAGCTTGCTTTTAAATAGATTAACAACCATTCCGGCAATCATTGATTTCTTGTGTGCATTGTACTTTTCAATACTATCATTAAAAGATTGCTTTGAAAAAGCCAGCTTATTCTCGGTAGAGGTAATTTCTTCCTGTAATTGCATGACGTTTTGATTGGCTTTTAAATCAGGATAATTTTCAAATTGGACATTCAAACCGCCGGCGATTTTTGAGATTTCATTTTCAGCTGCCATACGCGTTTCAGAGTCGCCTTTTTCCTTGGCGTGTATTGCTTGGTTTCTTAGAGCAGTGACGTCTTTTAATGTCGTTTGCTCATAATCCATATATTTCTTAACAACACTAATCAGTGAGTCAAAGACTTTGGCGCGACGATCTAGCTGAACATCGATTTGACGTTCAGAATTTTTAACGGCTTCAATTTCAGCAATAAGGCTGTTGTAAGTCATCAGCACATAGCCAAAAATCAAAGCGAGAATAACAACGATAATAATGAGGGTAACCATGGTCTTAGCTCCTAAATTTTATTGATTACTAAATTATCAAACGGTATTAATTTGCCACGTATGTTGCTAGCATTCAAGCGTATTGTGTTTCATAATGACAGCATTTTTAAAATTAAGTGTAATATAGATTGGGAAAAATGCTTGATTTAGTGATTGTTGAACCAAAACAAAAAGCGAAAAAAGCAACGCATGCTGTGATATGGTTGCATGGTTTGGGTGCTGATGGACATGATTTTGAGGCGATTGTGCCTGAGTTAAGTTTGCCAGTTGATGCAAGTGTGCGTTTTATTTTTCCGCATGCGCCTGTGCAGCCAGTGACGATTAACATGGGTATCAAAATGCGTGCTTGGTATGACATAAAACGCATCGATGATATTAAACGTGATGTCGATTGCCAAGGAATTGAAGATTCTTTGTCTGCATTAGATCAAATTATTCAAGCGCAGATGAATGACGGTATTGCTACTGAAAATATGATTATTGCTGGCTTCTCACAAGGTGGAGCAATTGCTGCGTTAGCAGGGCTTACGATGCCTTACTCATTTGCCGGTATTGTCCTTTTATCAACTTATTTACCTGATTGGGATTATTTTAAGACAAAGCTTAACAGTGCTAATCAGCAAACGCCTTTCTTTATAGGGCATGGCAGTCATGATCCTGTTGTGCCATTTGCTGCCGGACAAATGCTTAAAGCTAAGCTTGATGAATTAAGCATAAAGTATGAATTTCATGACTATCCGATGGAGCATAGCGTGTGCATGCCTGAGATTCATGATATTAGTCGCTTTATTCAATCATGTTATGGGCTAATCAATGACACCGCTAAATAAATTGATTATTGCTTCGCGTGATAGCCAACTGGCGTTATGGCAAAGTCATTACGTCAAAGCGTTATTAGAGCAAACACATTCGGGGTTGATCTGTGACATTATTACGATGAAAACACAAGGTGATAAGATTCTCGATCGTCCATTGAATCAAATTGGTGGTAAAGCGCTTTTTATGAAAGAACTTGAAGTGGCAATGACAGAGGGGCGTGCGGATATTGCCGTTCATTCACTAAAAGATGTCCCGTATGAATTGCCTGAAGGCTTTGCACTAGGTGCTTTTTGTCAGCGTGAAAATCCGCAAGATGCCTTTGTATCAAATGCGTTTGCTAGTATTGATGATCTGCCGCAAGGAGCGATTGTTGGTACATCAAGCTTAAGACGAAAAGCACAACTGTTAGCCTATCGACCAGATTTGGATATTCGCGATTTGCGTGGCAATGTCCAAACACGACTCAGAAAGCTCGATGAGGGTCAGTATGATGCGATTATTTTAGCTGCAGCCGGGTTAATTCGTTTGCAGTTAAGCACGCGCATTAAAAGCTTGATTGATGTCAGTATATCATTGCCAGCAGTGGGGCAAGGCATCGTTGTTGTTGAGTACTTAGCGCAAAATTCCAAAATCAAAGCATTGCTAAATGCCATTGATAATGAAGATGCTAGAGTATGCGCCTTGGCAGAGCGTAGTTTTAATGAAGCGCTACAAGGTGGCTGTCATGTGCCCATTGCGGCATTTTGTGAAAAAGATGCTAACAGTTTGCAGTTAACGGCAATGGTTGCCAGTAGTGATGGCAAAGCAATCATGCGTGAGACCTTAAATGGTGATGATGCTGTTAATTTGGGTAAAGCATTAGCGCAAAAGATGATTGAACAGGGTGCTAAGGCTATATTGCAACAATGATGTAGAATATTACATTCCAAAAATGCTAGCATGGCTACCAATATCAAGAAGCGTGATGCTTTCACCATCGACTTTAAAATACAACAATAAGTCGTCAGGCTTTAAGTGTAACTCTCGAATACCCTTTAAAATGTATAGTAATTCAGAGAAAAATTGACTTCTCAATAAAACGTAATAAGCCAAAAAAGCTTTCTTGAAAAGGTCGTCTCTTGTAGTTGCTATAAGGTCTTGTAACTAGGATAGGAAAGCTACCTGCTAAAATGCAGGCAAGACATCCGGTCAATAGCCTGTCATCGATAAGCGCCAGTTCACGTGCTTTGCATGACGCCAGCTCTTGAATTTTTAATAAGCCATCAGGATAAGGTTTTTTGGCGACACCATCAATAAAACGAATATTGGGGAAGTGTGTAGCAAAATACTGAGCGCGCTCTGCTGTTGGCATATTTGAAAGAATAAAAATATGATGCTCACTGTATTTACTCGTGAGCGATTTAAGCCAGTTGAGAATTTTTTCATTTGGCAATGGCTGACCATGGGGCGCGAGTACGCCATCAAAATCAAGTGCAATATAGTTGATACCTGATTTTTTAAGTTTTTCAGGATTTAACTGTGTGACATTTTCCACTTGGTGTTTGCGCTGGGCAATCGCTTTTATTTTTTTACGTTGATACCAACTCATTTTAATCGTAAAACTAAATCGTCCCATTAAATTTATATTCCTGATGTATTATTGGTATTGTTTTGTTTATCTTCTTGTATAGCAAGTGCTTGTTTATACAGGGCGTTTTTTTTGCCTTGGGTAAGCTCCACTACAATGCTGACAGCTTTCTTGATTGGCAAATCTGATAATAATAAGCTAAGCAATTTGTGCTCATCAATAATAGTATCGTCTTTTTTATCTGCCTTAACACCTTCAATGAGGATAACAAATTCCCCCTTTGTTAATGAAGAGTCTTTTGCAAAATCAGCTAAAATATCACAAGCAGTTCCATTAAAGAAACGCTCAAATTGTTTCGTCAGTTCTTTGGCAACAACCAACGTGTGATTTGGTAGTGTATCTTGAATATCTGTTAATGTCGCAATAATTCGATGTGTTGATTCGTAAAATGCTGTCGTGATCGTTGATTTTTCGATATTTTGTAAAATCTTTTTGCGTGCTGACGACTTGGCAGGTAAAAAACCTTTAAATTGAAAACCATCGGTCGCGATGCCTGCTGCGGATAATGCTGTGATCAAAGCATTAGCACCTGGTAGTGGTACTACGGGATAACCTCGTGCGCGTAGGTTCTTCACCAAGTGAAAACCAGGGTCGCTAATCAATGGCGTGCCGGCATCACTGACTAAAGTCACTATTTTTTGATCAGTTAAGTGTTGAATTAATAAATCAACACGCGCCTGTTCGTTATGTTCATGGCAGGAGATAACAACGGGCGGCTTAATCGCATATTGCTCTAATAGTTTACGCGTGACACGTGTGTCTTCAGCGAAGATTATCTCAGCTTGCTTTAAAGCATCTAAAGCGCGCAAAGTAATATCCTGTAGATTGCCGATTGGTGTGGCGACAACGTATAACACACCGCGTTCAATTTGATTTTTCATCGCAACATACTCACTAAATTAGCAATGTCCCCTGCCCCTTGCACGAGTACCACGTCATTTGCTGTTGCAAGTTTATCGATAAGGGTTTTGGCTTCCTCATTATTATCCACATAAAAACACTGTGGGTGTTTGCTTGTTAATATGTTAAATAAATCAATTGCATGCGCACCATCAATAGGGTTTTCACTGGCGGCATAACTGCGCATTAAAACCACAATGTCCGCACTGTTTAAGCAATTGATAAACTCATGAAATAAATCACGCGTCCGTGTATAACGATGTGGCTGATAGATGTGGATAAGGCGCTGATGCGGAAATTGTTGGGCAATGGCATCCAGTGTGCTTTGAATCTCAACCGGATGGTGACCGTAATCATCAATGAGTTGAGCAGGGTGATCATTAACGATGATTTGGTAGTGATTAAAACGACGATAAATGCCTTTAAAGCTTAATAGTGCCTGTTTAATCGTATTCTCTGTAATGCCAAACTTAAGGCAAAGGGCAATTGCTGCAAGCGTATTTTCAGCATTATGTTTGCCAGGTAGTGTGCTGACAAAGTTGTTGTAGACTTTACCTGCAATGGTAATATTAAACTTGGCGTGTTGCGTTGTTTGTTGGAAATGAGTAATTTGAATATCCATATCACTTTTAAAGCCATAATGTTTGGCATTTGGTTTTTTTGCTTTAATTATTTCGGCTAGTTTATAAGCGCTGTCGTTACCACTGCCAACAAGAATCTCACCACTGACATTATCAGTTAAAGCAAAATCAGCAAAGCTTTTAATAAGTGCTTTAATCTCATGCTGATAGGTTTGCATATGGTCTAAATCAACATTGCTGATAATGATGTGTTTTGGATGAATCTTAAGAAAAGAGGCATCGCTTTCATCTGCTTCAATAATCATATAAGGTGAATTGCCAGCATGCGCGTGATGCGTGAAATTATTAGCAAGTCCACCGTTAATAAAGCTCGGATCAAGTCCTGCCTCATGCATGATATGTGCCAAAAGACTTGTAATTGTTGTTTTGCCATGGGTGCCGGTAATGGCAATAAGCTCAGCATAGCCTTTGCTTAAAAAGGCTAAAAATTCGGCGCGATGATAAACTGTTATATTTTGACTCAATGCTTTTTGATATTCTGGATTATCTTTGCGCATGGCTGAGGTATAAATCACGGCATCAGCATTTGTCAGGTTTCCAGTATTGTGTCCCAATGAAATATGCGCACCCATTTGTTTAAGTTTTATCGTTAACTCTGATGATTGTAAATCAGAGCCAGATACTTGATAGCCTTTTTGTAAGCAGAAGATAGCTAAGGCTGACATGCCGATGCCGCCAATGCCAATAAAATGATAATGTGGTATTTTTTGTGTTGTTGTCACGATAATTTTTTATTACAGCAAATCAATATCTGCTAAGTAGTTTAATATAACTAGAGATAAAAATATTGGGGAATTTGGTTTTATTGTGAATCAGTGCCTTTGGTATAGCGTTGGGCTAACACGACGGGTAACAAAAAGCAAAAGATAAATCCAGGGCCAATATCCAGTATCCATGAATTCACCAAGCAGCCAATAGCAAAAGCAATGATAAGGATACGTGTGTTATTGCGCATCATCATTGGCATGTCTTTAGCATAGTAAAAAGAAGCGAGTAATAAAAAGATGAAGATTGCTAGTGCCCAAATGCCTGATTGCATTGCAAAATAAATATATTGATTATGTGGATTGTTGATTACGCGATAATATTTTTTGTCATTTGATGGAATCTCGCTATTAATAAAATGTGTGCTGCACTGTGTTTGCGCGCCCGTGCCACAACCGTAGAAAATACGTTGCGGTTTATGTTCAAAAATTCCCAAAGCAGTGTGATAAAAACCCAAGCGAATACCCGCAGAGGTGTCAGTGTTTGTACCATTATAATAGCTAATGGTGCTGTTGTAGGCTTCATCAATACGCATCTTGAAGTTTGGCGAGAAATGATAAAATGCAGCAAAAACACTTGGGACAATGACAATGGCTGCAATTAAACCCTTCCAGCGGAATTTCATAAAAAAGCCAACTGCCAATACGGAAAATTCAATTAAATAACCAGTGCGACTCGTGTTTAAGCCAAGCTCGGCACAAATAATGATAATGCCAAGAATCAGAAAAAGTACTCGTCGCTTTTTATTATGTGTTGTTAAAGCCATTGAAAAGAGCATAAATGCAGCAACAGCAAAGATAAAGCCTGTCACAAAGTGTGACTGTGCAGCTGGAAAAGTTGCGCCACTAAAAACAATCGCACTTTCAGGGCTTAGAAAGTAGTAGTTCACAAAAATAGCAATGACATTGAGTATCACGCCAATAAAAAATGCCAATAGAAGTTTATTAATAATCTCAGGGTTTTTGTAACATACATAGCCAATAATCCAAACAATCAAGAGCTTATAGAACTTGCCAACCCAACCAATGGATTCATTAAATGGTAGCGTTGAATACAGGCAACTTATCAATGCCAATACAATTAATGCAATGGCAGGCCAAATATAAAAGCGTTTGATTAAAGATAATTTAGCACGATAGTCACCGCTGATAATGAACAATAGCAGTAAAAATACAGCAAAGATGCTGGTGAGTGCTGAAGATACAGAAGAGAATATTCCTAGTAGAAAAGCAAATATTATGTAAAGCTTATTGATTATATTTGACTGTAGCAGGTTGCTAGATGCAGGCAAAGCAGACTCCTTGAGCTTAGTTGTATTTTCATTGTTAAAAAAACAGGGGGATTATACACTGAGATTGCGATACAATCCCAGTTAAAATTATAATGAAGTGTCTGAACGGTGAAATTTTCGATTGTTATTACCAGCTATAACCGCTTAACTCTACTTAAGCGCGCCTTAGCAAGTGCATTGACTCAAAGATATGATCATGATTACGAAGTTCTTGTGATAGATGATTGTTCAAGCGAAAACTATGAAGATTATATTGCTTCGTTGCAGTGCTCAAAGCTACGCTATTTTCGCCATAATTATAATCAAGGAGTTTCTGCCGCACGCAATACCGGAGTAAGACTATCATTGGGACAATATGTTGCGTTTTTAGATGATGACGATCAATTACATCCTGAGTATTTGGCTGAATACGAAAAGCATTTGTTAAAGTATCCAGAGCTTGATTTTATGTGGTGTGGTAAGCGCAATCAATTATATGAAGATGGAAAGCTATATAAAACTGAAGAGTTTGTGTATGAAATTCCAGAAAATATTGAAATGTATGATGTACCGATGTTGCATTATTGGTCGAACAATCTGGGGTTAATGATAAAAAAAGAATTGCTGGTTCAGCTAAAGGGCTATGACACTGAATTAGAAATTGCTGAAGATATTGATCTGTTACTTAGAATGTTGTTTTTAAAAGCAAAGTATAGGCCGGTGTCAAAAATATTAATTGATGTCTATATTGATACATCTGTTTCAAGCTTAAGTAGGCAGTCTAGCGCATTAAAAGCAGCGACAAGTTATAAACTGATCCTTGAGAAAAATACAGCGTTTTTAAAACATAATTTCACCGCATGGCGTCATTATGCAAAATCCTTGTTATTTGCTTATTACCGCTCAAATAACAAGATATCAGCCCGCAATCTTTTTTGGCAGATGTTATGTAGAAGTAATTTTTCAGCAATAAAATTATTGCCGCGAGTATTGCGTTATGAGTTTAAGAAATCATCGAAGCAATTATGATTGGGATAATTATCACCATGTATGATGCTGAGCTTTGATGCCAGTAATCAGTGAGACTACTTTTTGCAGGTATGTTTTCATGATTTTTTCACGAAAAAATTTAGCGAAGCGGCTGGGTATAGATTTGTTCTTTTGTTCATGCTTTATTCTGTCTTGTGCAATGCTTGATTGATTTGCCGCAGTTTCGTCGGTGCTGACACAATAAGGGTAAACACATAGTATTTCGATACTGCTGTATTTGCGGATATAACCCCAACTATCAATTGGGCGTGAAATCACTTTAAAATGCTCAAGCATTTCTTTGGCAGCATTTGGAGTAATGTAATATGCGTGTGTATATGCAGCTTGATGTGCTCTTTTGATTTTGTGATTCTCGCTGTTGATGAAGAAATGCTTGCTTCTTGTTTGTACGTAACGAGCTAGTGATAATAATATGACTATTTCTTTATTTGAGTTGTGCAACTCATCATTGATTGACTTCATAATATTTACTGCTTCATCATTGAGCAGGCAATCGTCCTCAAAAATAAAAGCAGCTTGGTTGTTTTGCACAATTTTTTGATAACAAGTTACGTGACTTAATGCGCAACCAACCTCACCTAAAGTCAAGGGTCGTTTATTGTCATGTATTGCTTTTTTTTCAGAGTACACAGCATTTAATTCATCTTGAGTTAAAGTCTTACCATAAATGGCTGGAATAAATTGATAATCACTTATCCCCATTTCATTAAAGTGTTGTGTAATATGCCTTTTTTTTGATATATCTTTCTCAAGATTAATAACAAAAATATTCATGACTCATCCTTTTGTAATAGAAGGCTTTTGTGCACCATTGCTTTATTGCTTTTCATGAGGTTGTTTAAACGCTTTAGATTGTTTTGTTCTTGTGAACGATCGGCTTCTTTATGCCAAAGGTGTAAGACAGTTGTTGCAAAGTAGCCTGATTTTCTTCTTATACCATGGTTAATAAGACGGATCATTAAATCAGAGTCTTCATAGCCCCAGCCGGAAATTTCTTCTTCAAAGCCGCATATATTTAATAAATCTTGTCGCCAAAAAGCCATGTTACACCCTTTGGCCTTCTGCCATTTTCGCGCATGCTTATACCTTATTTGACTGTTTAAGCCAATTGTTAGTAAAGTATGCCAGCGATTGATGTGTTTTAAAAAACGTTGTTTCAGCCAATACGCTAAGCTTTTCTTGGAAACATCAAATTTCAGGTCAAGCAACGTGTTACTGAATTTTGGGCTGAGCAAAATACGATTGCCTGCAACATAGTGTCCAATTTTGGCTAATATTCGGTGATTTGTCAGAAATTTTGGTCTGACGATGCAGTCTCCATCAATAAAAATAATATAATCACCGCTGGCTTCTTTAATTCCCATATTGCGAGCTCTTGAAAGTCGAAATCCTTTATCTTCTTGCCATAAATGCTTTAGAGGAAAGCGAGCCACTGTTTTAAATTGCTCAATCATCTTTTTGGTTGCAGAGGTTGAACCATCATCAACAATAATGACCTCGAAATTTTCATCGTTTTGATTGTTTAACGCTGTTAAAACAAGTTTCAGCGCATCAGGCCAGTTATAGGTCGAGACAATAACTGAAATCAATCCTTGATAGGTGTTATTGCTCATTTTGTTGTTTCTCCCATAATTTAACATATTTAAAATACGAGCCATAAGCTGAGAGTTTAGCAATTAAGTAGCCGCGTTTACCATCTAGAAATCCTCGTCGCATAATAAAGCCACGCAGGAAAGTCCAATGTTTATGGAAATTGGCTTTCATGAGTGATGTCTTTTTGCCTTTCTGCCAAAGTATTGTTGAGGTGCCATCGCTATACTCATTCATCTTCTTTAATGAGTTGGTGATGCTGTCTTGTGAGTAATGCAGCAATATGCCAGATATAAGCTGAGGATTATGAGTGGTTATAAGTCGTTCATGGATGATGTCATTTGAATATTTTGCTTCTGTACGTTTGAATAAACGTGTGATCACATCTCTTCCCCAATCACCATGATGAATCCATTGACCACAGAATTGAGATAATCTTTTGAATTTGTATACTGTGTAACGGTTGCTTTCAATGGCTGTTAAAATGGCTTTCTCAAGTTCCTTGGTGATGACTTCATCTGCATCTAGCGCAAGCAGCCAGTTACTTGTCGCTTTAGAAATCGCAATATTTTTTTGCTCACCAAACCCGAGCCAATCCTGATGATAAACTTTGGCTCCATAAGATTTGGCAATTTCAAGTGTATTATCAGTACTACCTGAATCAACAACAATAATTTCATCTGCCCATTTGACAGATTCTAAGCAACGGGCGATATTTTTTTCTTCGTTTTTGGTGATAACAACGACGCCAAGCGTATTTCTTCTTTCAGTCATAAGTACAAGGTTGACCGGATTGGATTGCCAAGTATCATAACATAAGTTAAGCAATGACAAGAGTGCGTTGTGACAACAATTTGTTAGAATGCTTTAATTGGATGTTGGATGTTGGATGTTGGATGTTGGATGTTGGATAAATAGCTTATGTTAGGAATAATTGGGTTAACGTTATTAATAGCAGTATGTGCGAGCATACATATTATCGATAAATATCGCACAATGAGTGTTGTGAGCTACGTATTTAAGCCGTTAACAACGCTGTTGATTTTAGTGTATGCATTTTGCTTTAGTGCTGAGATTAACTTGTTTGTGGTGTTGATTTTGCTAGGATTAATGCTGTCATTGATAGGTGATATTTTTCTGCTATCGACAAAGGCTCAATGCTTCACTAGTGGGCTTGCTAGTTTCTTGTTGGCACATATTGCTTATATTACAGCTTTCTCGTTGCAGCTTACATTATTTCATTGGTGGATTATTGCTGTGATGTTGCTATACGCGATAGTGTTTTATCTCATGCTGTATCCAAGACTGGGCTCAGATCGTATTGCCGTTGCTGTTTATATTGTGATTATTGTGCTAATGGGTGCCGTGGCTGTTAATGTTTATATTGCTAATAGATTGTTACCAAGTCTGTATGTGATGTTAGGTGCACTATGCTTTATGTTCTCAGATTCCGTGTTGGCGTGGGATAAGTTTAAATGCAAGTTAAAACACGAACCAAGTCTTGTGATGATTAGCTATTATTTGGCGCAATATTTAATTGCAAGTGCTGTGATAGTTCTTCATTGAAAGTGACTGCACACCTTCGCAAGTACACTGAGTTTGCGTTTGGCGTCAGTTGCATAATCATTGGTTTTATCCCAAGCATAGCCCGCAAGAATGGAACAAATCTTTGCTTTGATTTCAGGTGGCTGGGTGTTACTAAATATAATTTGTTGTAATTCACCGCTGTACCAAGCGCGGACATAAGCTTTAAAGGTATTAACCCCTTTTTGTAACGGAATGGCAAAATCTTGTTGCCAGTTAACGTTCTCGCCTTGTAGTGATTTGTCTAATGTTTCAGCAGCAAGGACGGCTGATTTTAAAGCAATGGTCACACCAGAAGAGAATACAGGGTCTAAAAACTCGCCAGCATTACCAAGAAGTGCATAGCCTGTGCCATGCAGTGTGCTTACGTTTTGGGCATAGCCAACAATTTTGCGCACGGGCATATCAAGGTTTATATCCTTTAGAATTTGATGTAAGTTAGGTGTTTCATTGACAAGTCGCATTAATATTTTTTTGGGGTCATCTTCGCTTTGTTGTAGCAAGTGAGGCTCGCCAACCACACCAAGTGAGTATTTGTTGTCGCTTAAGGGTATTAGCCAAAACCAAATGTCACTATGTGTTGGGTGTACGGTGATCAGTATCTTATTCTGGTCAAATAGTTTTTGATCAAGTGCGCTATTGATATGGGTAAAGACAGACATGCGTGGCGGGAATTCGCTTGGTAAATTAAGCTTTAATAGATTGGGTAATACGCGTGCAAATCCACTGGCATCAAGTACAAATCGTGCGTGATATTGATGTGTTTTGCCATTTTTATCCATTGTAGTGATCATTTGGCTTTCGTCACTTAGTTGAATATCAGTGACTTGTTGCTCATAGTTGATTTTCGTCCCCAATTTGGCAGCCTGATCGGCCAGTCGTTGATCAAAAACACTGCGTTCGACTTGAAATGTGCTATTAAAGCCAATGCTAAATTTTTGGCTAAAATCAAATTCTGTATAATGTTGTTGATGAGAAAAAGCAGCGCCATTTTTAAATTGAAAGTGTGCGTCTTCAATACATCGAAGTAAATTAGCCTGCGCTAGAAATTCCATAGCTTGAGGTAGCAGGCTTTCGCCGATGGAAAAACGTGGGAATTTCGAGGATTCAATAATTGTGACTTGATAGCCTCTTTGTGCCAATATTGCCGCAGCAACACTACCGGAGGGACCGGCGCCAATAATTAAAATATCAGCGTTAAAGGCATTAGATTTAGTATTCATTGGAAGTTATTGAGTAATAGTATTTTAAGTTAGTGCGCTCACTGTAATCAAAAACCAAGCGTTACTCTATAATAATTTCATAAAAAGCAAGTTTTTGTACTTTTCTTTTTTTTTGCCATCAGTTATCTTGTTATCGAGCATTTTTTGCTCGTAGGTAAAATTACCCGTAAAGAAAACAGGAAGGGGAAGATAAATGTTAAAAAAAATCACATTGGCAATGCTTGCTGCATCTGCTGCTACGGCAGTGTATGCGCAAGACGCTAACACCAGTAATGCGGACAATCAAACAGTACAATCACAGATTGCAGAGCTGAAAAAAGAGATTGCCGCACTGCAAGCAAGCCAAGAAGCAATGGCGAAGTCTACGCCAACTCAAACTCAACATGGTAGTGTTGAAAGTGTAGGTACTGGCTCAGACAGCACGGATCATGTTACAGTGCCGACTAATATGGGGCAGATTCAGAATTTCTTATTTTCAGATATTCATGATGGCGTAGTACCAATGGGGATGATAAGCTCATCACAATTTGCCTTGGGCTTATTAAAGCAGCGTAATATGTATAGCGATCGTGCGTTAGTATTTGGCGGATATTTGGAAGCGGATCCACAGGTTTGGCATGGTAGTCCAATTAAGTATGGTAAAGGCACGCCAACAGAAACATATCAATCAGGCAAAGGCTTGCCAATTACTACGGCTAATTTATATGTTGCAGCTAACTTAGGGCGCTATGTTACAGCGGAAACAACGTTAGCAGCAGATCCATCTGATAGCTATAAAGTGAATGCACAAGATGCTTTTGTGATGTTTGGTAATTTGGATGATTTCCCGCTTTATGCAACAGTCGGTAAAAACCGTTTAGCATTGGGCTCATTCTCAGGTGGTGGTCCATGGACTGGCTCATTAACGCAGATGTTATTTAGACCAAGTCGTGTTAATAACGTCTCTCTTGCTTATTATAAAGACGGTTTAAGTAGTAACGTAACCCTTTTCCAAACGGATGATCATACCAGTAACTTTATTTATGCAGCATTCTATGGCGGCGAGTCTGGTAAGTGGGCATATGGTGTTAACGGTGGTTATGTTTATAACGTTGATGGTACTGGTAATAGCTCATTTAAGGATGCAACTCGTTCTGGTACAACTAATAAAACACGCATTGGTGCCGTTAACTTTGATGCCAGCTTAAACTATGATATCTATGGTGTTGGTGCTGGTTGGGCGCAAACGACTAATAAATCAGATAAAACGAATGATGGTTATGCGGGTGCTTGGTATGTGCAAGCTGGTTTCTCACCTGAGATCTATGGCCGTTCAACCAACTTTAATATTGCCTATAACGGTGCCTATAACACCAATAATTTACCAATTACTTTAACAGGTAATGCAGATAAGGGTTATGCAACAACTTCCGGTGCAACTGCTGGTAGTCCAAGCTCAGTAAAATATCCAGGCTCTGGTGTTGATAAAATGATCGTTGCATCTGCTCAACGTCCATTCTTTACTGAAAATGTATTGCTTGGTTTGGAATATGCTTATATGCATATGTACAACAATCAACATACCAATGCGTATACTCTAGATATCTCAGTATATTTCTAAAGATAAAAGCTGTAAAAAATAGGAGGAACTCCTCAACCTTCTATTTTTGTTATTTTAAGCCTGCAACTGCAGGCTTTTTTGTTTGATCTTGAGTGAAGTGCTGTGTATTGAGTTGTTTGTTGCTATAATAGCCAGTGTTTGTAACGTTAAATAAATGGAGCAGTCTATGAATGTTTCACAGCTATATGAGAGAGACTTTTATGCATGGGCAATGAAAATGGCACATGCTTTAAAAGCGCGTGATATTGAACAACTTGATTTTGATCATCTAAGTGAGGAGCTGGAAGACATGGGTGTTAGTCAAGAGCGCGAGATGGAAAGTCGATTAACTATCTTAATTATGCACCTGCTTAAGTGGGAACATCAGCCGACTTATCAAAGTAAAAGTTGGTCGTTAACAATCAAAGAGCAAAGGCGAAAAATTGTCAGAAGATTGAAGAAAACTCCCAGTTTAAAAGCAAAAATTGAGGAAATGCTCGAAGATGTTTATGGTGATGCGATTTTGGCAGCGCAAAAAGAAACAGGACTGGCTGAAAGTGAGTTTCCAGCATGTTTGCCTTATACATTGGTGCAACTATTAGATGATGATTTTTACCCTTAAGTTTTATAGGTGATTGACAGAGGTGCATGATCTGAAAACCATGAATCAGTGTAAATATTATCGGCGATAATGCTATCTTTTAATTCAGGTGTAATCAACTGATAATCAATTCGCCAACCAACATTTTTAGCACGTGCTTGACCGCGATTTGACCACCAAGTGTATTGCTCAGCTTGTTGATTAATCACGCGAAATGCATCAACCCAACCAATATCATCAAAGACATGATCAAGCCAGGCGCGTTCCTCAGGTAAAACGCCAGATGTTTTCTGGTTTTGTTTCCAATTCTTAATATCAATTTCTTTATGTACAATATTGACATCACCACAGATGATAAAGCGCTTATTGTTGTGCATTTGATCTTTGAGTATATCTTTGTATTTATCTAAAAAATCCATTTTATACGCTTGACGTTCGTCACCACTGGAGCCTGAAGGGATATAGATAGATGCAACACTTAAATCGTCATAATCAAATTGAATGTAACGCCCCTCATCATCTGCCCAATCTATGCCAAGCGTGTGGATGATGCGTTTAGGTTTGCGCTTAGCATAGATTGCTACACCACTGTAACCTTTTTTCTTGGCGTCAGTATAGGCGTAGTGATAGCCTTCAGGGAAATAAATGTTATTATCTTTGAGTTGCTCAAATTGTGCTTTGGTTTCTTGAATGCATAAGAAATCAGCGTTTTGCTGGGTGAACCAGTCAAAAAAGCCTTTGCGCGTGGCAGCGCGAATGCCATTGGCATTAAATGAGATAACTTTCATATCATCCTTCTTGTCTTTCTACAATAAATAAAAAAGCCCGCAACAGCGGGCTTAAGATTATGGTGTGTTAGGTTAAACTATTTTGCAGCAGCTGTTGCGTCTGCTTTAGTATCATTTGCAGCGTCATCATTTGCTGCAGGTTTCTCTGCTTTTACTGCTGTGATTAATTCTACTTTGAAGCTTAATACTTGATTAGGTCCGATTTGTGGTGGAGCCATCTCGCCATAGGCTTGCTTAGGTGCACAGTAAAGAATAACTGTTGAACCTACTGGGATTTGACTTAAAGCATCCTTCCAGCAAGGAATCACTTGATTCAATGGGAAGGTTGCTGGTTTGCCAGTTTTTTTAGAGCTGTCAAACGTTTTACCAAGAAGCTCGCCTTTGGCTAGTTTTGCAGCACCTGCTTTAGCATCTTTGTTGAAAGCAGTAGCAGGTGTTGTGCCTGTGTAGTTGACCGTTACTGTATCAGTTTTAGCAGGTTTTTCACCTTTGCCTTCAGTGATTATTTGGTAGTAGATACCATCAGCTGCTTTTTTAACATTAGGCATTTTAGCAACATCAGCCATAAATGCATCGGCTGCTTTTTGGTTTGCCGCGCCCTCAGCCTTCATTTTAGTTTGTGCTTTTTGGATCATTTCCATTTGGAAAGCTTGCATAATTTCTTTGCTTTTAGCTTCAGAAATCTTAGATTCTTTGCCAGAAAGTCCAGCTTCTAAACCGGCATTTAATTGTTTGACATCAAGCTTGATATCTTGTGATTTGAAGCCTTTACCCATCTCTTGACCAATGATATAGCTTACTTCTTTCATGTCAACTTTAGCAGGCTTGGCTGCATCAGTTTTAGCAGCAGGCGTCGCAGTAACTGCAGTTGCAGTTGTTTGCGCATCGGCTGCATAAGCTGTAATTGAGCCAGCAAATAGCATGGCAGCGGTTAATGCAATAATCTTTTTCATGTGTTCTCCTTAGATTGAGATTATTTATTAGTTTAAATACGCATCACATCGTAAAAATTGATTTGGCATAAGTCAATATGTGTATGCGGCAAAAAAATGCTATATTCATCGGGTTAATGTTATGGTTAATGCATTTTGGATTGATTGCGTTTATGCTAAGAGCATGAATGTTAAGGATAAATAATGCGAAAGAGGAGTGCGATGTGAGCGTGTTAAAGTTTGGTATTATTCTGTTCTCTTTGCTAAGCATTGGTGTTGGGTATGCTAATGATAAAACTAAATACACAGTAAATTATGCGTTAGGTGATTATTATTATCCTTATGTGAATCAGCATGAAAGCAGCAAAGGCTGTTTGACTGAATTTGTGACAAAAGTTTTTAAAAGTCAAGGTGTGAATCTTGGCGAGATTAGATGGTTGCCTTGGAGTGTGGCAATAAAAAGCTTAGCTTATGGCTCATCGCCCGTTGTTTCATTCCCATGGAGCTATACCAAAGAGCGTGCACAAAAATATCTATATAGTGATGCACTTTATACCAAATCTGCTTATATTTGGGTGTTGACTGACGGCAAAAATGACCACCTTGATTTTAAAGCTTTGCAAGGAGCGAAAGTCTGTGTACCACAAGGTTATGGTGCTTATGGTAATTTGGCAGAAATGTTTGCGCAAAAAACAGCGACGCGTATTACTGCGTTAACGATGCAAGATTGTTTTAGTCAATTGAAAGCTAAGCGTGTGACCGCTGTCTACGCAGGTGATGATGCGTTTGAAAATATTGCGCATGTTAAAGATGGAGCTAAGCTTTTTACCAAAGCATTTGTTGCGGATCAACAAACGCATTACCTGATTGCCGCAAAAGATCAAACAGGGTCAGCCAAACTGATTAGCCTATTTAATAAAGGGTTAAAAAGCATGAAGTTTAATCCAAGTCTACACTGTAAGTTCGATAAATAATAATTATTGATTTTATTTTGATAATATATTTAATTTCTTGCTGAGCATGCGTTATGCTGAGTTCATATACCCATCGTGAATCATTTTGCGGTGTTTAGTTGCAAAGCAATTTGTGAGGATTTTAACAAGTTGGATTGCAGGTAATAGCTAGGACTATTGCCAAAATTCAACTTGGTGAAAGTACGGAAAGTGCAAAGCAAGCAATTCTGTAAAATGGTTTGTGGTGGGTGTAAGTGGTTTATTAAGCTAGAAAATAGAGAGTTAGCGCATTCGCTAAATATCTGCTGAATTACAATTGTGAAGCGATATTTTTTTGTGCTAAGGTTGAACCTAATAAGTGTTTGCAAAATTTTGTTGTGAAGCCATCGCGACAAGGTCAGCGATATACTATAATGTCCAACCAATAAATTGGCTTTTAGGTTTGAGCTTGGAAGTTAAATAATTAAGCAAAATCAATAGGATTACACTTGCATGAAGAAAAATGAGTTCTTGCGAAATGCACTATTCTGGGGCTTGATTGCCGTAGGTTTAGTGTTTATTTTTAGCAACATGAGTACAAAGACCGATCCATCAACAACGCTGAAGTACTCAAGTTTTGTGCAACAATTAAATAGCGGCAGCATCCAGTCGATCAATGTTGATGGTCGCACTTTTACTGGTACAACGGATACTGGTGAGAAGTTTACTACCTATGCGCCACTATTGGATCAAAGTATTGTTGATCAGATGCTAACTAAAAACGCTGAAGTTTCTGCGAAAGCACCAGAGAAACCAAGTTTATTATTGGCATTTTTGTTTAATTGGTTGCCATTATTGCTAATTGCCGGCTTTTTTATTTTCCTAATGATGCGTGCCGGAGGTGGCAAAAGTGGTGCTTTTTCATTTGGTAAAAGTAAGGCGAAACTTTTAGGTGAAGATCAGATCAAAGTCACATTAGCCGATGTTGCCGGTGTGGATGAAGCTAAAGAAGAAGTTGCTGAAATCGTTGATTTCCTAAAGAATCCTGCCAAATACGAGAAAATCGGTGGCAAAATTCCTAAAGGTGTCTTGATGGTCGGTCCTCCAGGAACTGGTAAAACGTTGCTAGCACGTGCGATTGCCGGTGAAGCAAAAGTGCCTTTCTTCTCAATCTCTGGTTCTGACTTCGTTGAAATGTTTGTCGGTGTCGGTGCATCACGTGTGCGTGATATGTTTGAGCAAGCCAAGCGTCGCGCGCCTTGTATTATCTTTATCGATGAGATTGATGCGGTGGGTCGCCATCGAGGGGCTGGTCTTGGAGGTGGGCATGATGAACGTGAGCAGACATTAAACCAGATGTTGGTAGAGATGGATGGATTTGCCGACAATGAGGGTGTTATCGTGATTGCTGCGACTAACCGACCGGATGTGTTGGATCCTGCCCTTTTGCGTCCTGGTCGTTTTGACCGACAAGTAACAGTTGGCTTACCAAGTGTCAAAGGTCGTGAGCAAATTCTAAAAGTCCATATGCGCAAAATCGCTGTAGCAGATGAGGTGCGCGTTGATTGGATCGCACGTGGCACACCAGGATTTTCAGGTGCTGAGCTTGCTAACTTGGTGAATGAAGCAGCGTTATTTGCTGCGCGTGTTAACAAAGAAATCGTTGGCATGGAAGAGTTTGAAAAGGCAAAAGACAAAATTTTGATGGGTACTGAACGTCGTTCGATGGCAATGAGTGACGAGCAAAAACGCTTAACGGCTTATCATGAAGCCGGACACGCGATTGTTGGGCGCCTGGTACCTGATCACGATCCTGTCTACAAAGTCAGTATTATTCCTCGAGGGCGTGCATTAGGTGTGACAATGTATTTGCCAGATGGCGATCAGGTCAGCCAATCTCGCGAACAGTTATTAAGTCGTTTATCAAGTATCTTTGGTGGGCGTATTGCTGAAGCGCTGATCTTTGGTTATGACAAAGTCACTACGGGTGCTTCTAATGATATTCAAGTGGCAACTAATATTGCTCGCAGCATGGTCACCAAGTGGGGCTTGTCCGACAAAATGGGACCAATTCTATTTGACGAAGATGATCAGCAGCCTTTCTTGGGGCAAAGCATGGGTAAAAGTCCGAAACATTTTTCGGATAAAACAGCCCTTGATATTGATGGTGAAGTGCGTCGCTTAATTGATGAAAATTACTCAAGAGCAGAAACGATTCTTAAGGAAAATACCGATATCTTGCACGCCATGGCGGATGCGCTGATGAAGTATGAAACCATTGATTCAATGCAGGTCGATGACCTAATGGCGCGTCGCGAGGTTAGAGAGCCGGGCGATTGGGGTGATAGTTATACTCCCAAAGGGGAAGAAGTGGCTTCTCCAGTTGCTAAAGAAACGGTAACTGTGACACCATCTGAAGCAACTAAACCGCAGCAGGCGGATGATCAGTCTGAAAAATAATATTAGCTTAACATCAACGCTGGCTGAGCGTCAGTCGAAGCCGTTGTGTCTTGTACCCATCAACTACGCTCAGGGAACGAATGGATCCCAATAATTACCTCTGTAATGCGCCTAAATCATGATAGATTTTTTTACGATGGGAAAATGCTTTTCTTGCTCGAGCACCCAAAGTCTCATTAATATCTTCTACAGTTGTGGCATACTCAATGATTTTATGATCTTTGATTTTTCCTTGCTGATAGAACCATTCAGCTACGGTTGTCCATCGCCATAGTGGACTTTTATTGCTAATTTTCAAAATTGGTTTGGGGAAAGTGTTATTACCCCTCTTGCCCAGAATGTATAGCGATAGCGCTTGCTTACTTAATGAAACCCGACTTGCAATATCAGTTGAGTTGACAAGGTGTTCTGGCGCAACACTACTTACAGAAGCATTAATTTGAGCTGATTCAATATCTTTAATTGCGGAAAGAATTGCGTGTTCAAAGCTTACATCTTCTCGGTCAAAATCAAGATATACAGTGCCATTTTTAAAATTAATAATAGCGTCGTCACAACCTGCCTCAAATAAGGCATCTTCCAAGTTAGGTGTATTTTCATCGACTCCCTGAAGGATAAGTGTAAATTCATAAGTTTCAGCCATTTTATTCTCCTTGATGCTCACAGTTATCAACGACTCTTCTAATTTGTTTTGCATGATTCTCAGCACTACGAGGTGTTGACCATATACTGATTGAGTGACCATCTCTGCTTTCAAGTGGGCATAATAATCGACCCCAAGCATGTGCAGAGCTCCCGCTAGATTGATAGCGCCATCCCCTAACTTCAGCATATTTGACGGCTTTCTCAATTTCTTTATTAGGGTGCTTAGGTCTCATGCATTTGCGTGGTTAATCAGAGTATTTTGGATTATAGTTCACTGTTGACCTATGTCAACAGATAAAGATGCACTTATAATTTGAATTTAGGTTAAATTATTCCTTGAAATATCTTTTTTAACGCCCATTTGTTTGCGGTCGAGTTTTAAATAAAGCAAATCAAAATAGGAGCGAACATGTCCGAAAAGCAAGTTTTTGACTTTCAAACGGAAGTAAAACAATTATTACATTTGGTGATCCATTCACTGTATTCAAACCGTGAAATTTTCTTAAGAGAGCTTATTTCTAACGCGTCAGATGCAGCAGAAAAGCTGCGTTTTGAAGCATTAAGCAATGCTGATATTTTTGAAAATGATGCCGATTTAAAGGTGCGTGTTTCTTTTGATAAAGACGCAAAAACGATTACGATTGCCGATAATGGTATTGGTATGACACGCGATGAAGTGATTGAGCATTTAGGTACAATTGCAAAATCAGGCACTAAGAAATTCTTAGAGGCATTAAGTGGTGATCAGAGTAAAGATTCGCAATTGATTGGTCAGTTTGGTGTTGGTTTTTATTCTGCGTATATCGTTGCTGATAAAGTCACTGTAAATACACGTAAAGCGGGTGTTGAAGCTTCACAAGGTGTGCGCTGGGAGTCTAAAGCAGATGGCTCATTTAGCGTTGAAGATATTACTAAAGAAGCGCGTGGTACTGAGATTGTACTGCATCTTAAAGATGAAGAGCATGATTTGCTTGATGACTTTAAATTGCGTCAAATCGTTAAGAAATATTCGGATCACATCTCATTACCTATTCAAATGTTTAAAACTGAGCATGATGAAGAAGGTAAAGAAAAAGAAACGAAAGAATGGGAAACGATTAACAAGGCAAAAGCCTTGTGGACGCGCTCTAAGTCTGAAATTACCGATGAAGAATACAAAGAGTTTTATAAGCATATTTCACATGATTTCACCGATCCATTAACTTGGTCGCACAATAAGGTCGAAGGCAATCTTGAATATACCAGTTTATTATATTTGCCAGAGCGCGCGCCATTTGATTTATGGGATCGCGAGCGTAAATCTGGTTTGCAGCTTTACGTACAACGCGTATTTATTATGGAGAATGAGCATTTACTGCCATCATATTTACGTTTCGTTAAAGGTGTCATTGATTCAAATGATTTGCCATTGAATATCTCACGTGAGATTTTGCAACACAATAAAGTCATTGATAAGATCAAAAAAGCGACTGCTAAGAAAGTCCTAGATATGCTCGATAAAATGGCAAAAGATGATAAAGAGCAGTATGAAAAATTCTGGAAGGCATTTGGACAGGTGTTGAAAGAAGCGCCTGCTGAAGATCATGAGAATAAAGATAAAATTGCCAAATTATTACGCTTTGCCTCAACGCACAAAGATACTGCTGAGCAAGATGTGTCATTGGCTGATTATGTGTCACGTATGAAGGAAGATCAGAAGTTTATCTATTATGTGACGGCTGAGAGCTTTAATGCAGCGAAGAATAACCCACAATTAGAAGTGTTCCGCAAGAAAGGCATTGAAGTCTTGCTTTTAAGCGATCGCGTCGATGAATGGATGACATCACATTTATCTGAATTTGATGGTAAGACGTTAAAATCAGTTGCTAAAGGTGATTTAGATCTTGGTGATTTGGATTCCGAGGAAGAGAAAAAACAGCAAGAAGAAACACAAAAAGAGTTTGAAAGCATTATTAAGCAAATGAAAGAAGTGCTTAAAGACAAAGTCGAAGATGTGCGCCTTTCTAAGCGTTTGACCAATTCGCCAAGCTGTATCGTTGTTAACGATTATGGTATGAGCATGCATTTGCAAAAAATGATGGCAGATGCTGGGCAAATGATGATGCCAGGCATGGGTGGTAAGCCGATTCTTGAGATCAATGCTGAGCATAAGCTAGTGAAGCACTTGCAGCAAGAGCAAGATGATGCACAGTTTGCTGACTGGACAGATCTTTTATATCAACAAGCCTTGTTGGTTGAAGGTGCTCAGCTTGAAGATCCAGCAAATTTTGTAGGCTTAGTTAATAAATACTTAGCGGTATAATCGTACTTTTTGATAAGGGATTTTGTGCCTTGGATGGCTATAATCTTTAAAGTTTCTATAAAGCTATTTAGTTTTTATCATTAGCGATTTAATATTACTTGGGATTATACTAAGTGATGTTGAGTCATGTTGTTGTAAAGCATGGGCTTGTTAATATGAACGTTGGCTGAGCAAAGTCGAAGCCGTTACACTTTTATATTCTCCATTAGAGTAATATTTTGAGGAAGTTAAATATGAGCTATTACTCATTAAATCTAAATGAAATATCATAAAACTTAAGGAGTTTTTTATGCAAAATACATTGGTTTTAATTGCCGATTTTATTAATGAAATCGTCGATCCAAAAGGTGCTTTTGGTGCGCATAATGCAGCACGTATTATCGAAGATAAAACAATGGAAAAGGCGAATGAAGTGATTGCTTGGGCGCGCAAGCATAACGTGTTAGTTGCGCATGTTAAAGTAGGTTTTGAAGCAAATTACCCAGAATGTCCTAAGCATTCACCGATGTTCGGTAAGGCGCCAGAATACGGCGTATTAAAACTGGAAACATGGGGAACTGAATTTCACGAAAAAATGGATGTTGAGCCTCAAGATGTCATTGTTACTAAGCATCGCGTGAGTGCGCTATACGGTACTAATTTGGAACCTGTACTAAGAGCCAATAAAATTGAACGTGTTATTATCTGTGGCGTATCAACGACTTATGTAGTTGAAGCGACAGCTCGCGAGTTGCATGATCGTGACTATCAAGTGGTTGTTGTTGCTGATGCCTGTAATGCTGCAACCAAAGAGTCGCATGAAGCAAGTTTGAGTGCTTTATCGCGTCTGGCGCAAATCACCACAACGGCTGAGTTCATCAAAGAAAACTAAGTATGCAGCAGCGCATCTTTTTTGGTAAAGCGTCCACCTAATATATGGTAATGTAGGTGATTAACAGTTTGCCCGCCTGCTTTGCCTGTATTTACCAAAGTCTTAAAGCCTGCTTTAAGCCCTAATGTTTGTGCAATCTTAGGGATCGCTAGATTGATTTTACCAACAAGAGAAATGTCCTCATCTTCAAGATGATTTAAGCTATCAATGTGTTTTTTAGGCACAACAAGCACATGGACTTCAGCTACCGGAAAAGCATCATGAAATGCTAAAATATCAGCATCTTCATAGACTTTATTTGATTTAATTTCACCAGTGATAATCTTACAAAAAATACAATCACTCATCGATTTAGTCCTTTTGTTTTGAGAAAAAAGCGTATAGTAATAGCGCCACACCAACGCCACCAACAACAGCAAAATGTTTGTCTATAAATTGATGCAAGGTGTTTAATAGCTCGCCCTGAACACCTGAGATAATACCAAGTGCAGTTAGTGAAATACCAAATCCAATCATAACGCCATGGCGTTTAGAGTGCTTGACCTGTTTGCTTTGATCTGGTGATGCTAAGCTATCATGCTTAGCTTGATTGACTTGAGCACTTAATAAGTCAAACAATAGCTCAGGCACATCAGGTAAACGCTCACTCAAATCAGGGATGCTTGCCATAGAGCGTTTGACAAATCCTTGCCAACCGACACGCGTTTTCATCCATTTCTCTAAAAATGGCTTAGCCGTTGCCCATAAGTTAAGCTCAGGATACAAATCACGTCCTAAGCCTTCAATGTTTAATAAAGTCTTTTGTAATAGGACTAATTGCGGTTGCACAGACATATTAAAGCGTCTAGCGACTTGAAATAAACGCATTAAGGTATAGCCAAATGAAATATCAGCTAATGGTTTCTCAAAAATAGGCTCGCATACTGTACGGATCGCTGATTCTAGCTCATCGACACGGGTGTCATAAGGAACCCAACCTGATTCGATATGCAGTTCGGCTACTTTTTTATAATCACGATTAAAAAAGGCGAGGAAATTACCAGCAAGATAATGCTGATCTTCACGAGTCAGCGTACCAACGATGCCAAAATCAATCGATATATATTTAGGGTCTTGCGGTTTGGTTGCATCGATAAAAATATTACCCGGATGCATGTCGGCGTGAAAAAAACAATCACGGAAAACTTGCGTGTAAAATATTTCAACTCCACGCTCAGCTAAGAGTTTAAGATCGGTGTTGAGTGACTTTAATGTATTAATATCAGAGACAGGAATTCCCTTTATCTTCTCAATAGTTAATACATTGCTGCGGCAATATTGCCAATAAACTTCGGGTACGTAATGGATGTGGCTATCCTTGAAATTGCGTTTTAATTGTGAGGCATTGGCAGCCTCGCGTTGCAAATCCAGCTCATCAAGAAGATTGCGACTAATTTCAGCCACGACTTCAACAGGACGCAAACGCCGAGTTGCCGGCACATAACGCTCAAGCATATGTGCAAGCGTTTTTAACAGTTCTGTATCCTGCACTAATACTTTTTCGATATTCGGACGCAAGACTTTGACCACAACTTCTTGACCAGTGGCAAGGGTGGCACTGTGAACCTGAGCAATCGATGCCGATGCCAAAGGGGTAATATCAAATTGTGCAAAGGCGTCACTAATGGGTTGTTGCAATGCCTTTTCAATGACTTTACGTGCATATTCGCCCGAAAATGGCGGGACCTTGTCTTGTAGCTTGGCAAGTTCATTCGCAAGATCATGCGGCAATAAATCGCGACGTGTTGACAGTGCTTGCCCAAACTTGATAAAGATGGGTCCCAAAGTCTCCAGTGCTAAACGTAAGCGAGTACCGCGATCAAGCTTATTGCGTGCAAACCAATAATAGGGGTTAAAGATAAGCGTGATTTTAAGTATGCGCAATAAGGGTAAATCCGCCAGCATCGTGGTGACGTTATATTTGTTTAATACGTAACCAATACAAATCAGGCGTAGCCACTTTTTAAGTTTAGTCATGCAGATCACCGTTAGTATCAAGGTGGCGATCTATTTTGGCAGTAATGCGCTCTAGATCCTGTTTTAGCAGCTGAATGTCACTGAAAAAGTCCTCTACTTCCTCTTTGCATGGAAAAAACTCTTTTTCATATTGAATATATTCTCTGAACTCATGCGGCAGGCGCTCTTTACTTGTCATAAACCATGCTTTAATAGCATCAAGCGGTTTAGCTAAAAAAGAATTCAGTGAAGTCGTTTGACCTGAAGTGAGCGTGAAGATCAGATCAGGACGAATCGCTTTGAAAAAATCGCGATAACACTCAAGCACATGCATATCCCCAATAAATGTCGCTTCACCCTGTTGAATATAGCTCTGTGGATGTTGACTTAATGCCATTGTGATTAATGTGCCTGAATTTGCCGTAAGTAGATTTTGTGTATTGGTGATTTCAGCTAATGCAAATATAAGCTTATCTTCACTTGACTCAAAGCAAAAACATAAATTAAGATCATTAATAGCAATATAAAGAGGCTGATTGTTCAGCTGCTGGAGTAAATAGGTTCTCTGCGGATCTAAGCTAAGCACTTTATCGAGTATAAAATTGATAGATTTAATGATCATCTGCTCATTCATGTGATCACCTTAATATTTAATGCCCATATGTAGGGCAACAACGCCACCGGTCATATTCTGATAGTTTACCTTATCAAAGCCGGCATTTAGCATCATCTCTTTTAGCGTTTCCTGATCTGGGTGCTTGCGAATCGATTCTGCAAGATAACGATAACTATCGGCATCTTGGGCAATAACTTGTCCCATAAACGGTAAAACCTTAAAAGAGTATTGATCATAAATCTCACTTAATAATGGCAGGATCGGTTTTGAAAACTCAAGTACCAACAGACGACCACCTGGTTTTAATACGCGCTGCATTGAGGCTAATGCCGCATCTTTATCAGTAACATTTCTAAGACCAAATGAAATTGTGATACAGTCAAATGTATTATCGGCAAAGGGTAAGCTCTCAGCATTAGCCTGAACATATTCGATATTGCCAACACAGCCGCGGTTGGTTAGCTTTTCACGACCAACATTGAGCATTGATGCATTGATGTCACTTAATATTACTTTGCCATGATCACCGACTTTTTGAGTAAATTGATAAGCTAAGTCACCCGTACCACCTGCCAAATCAAGGATTTTTTGCCCCATTTTGACTGAGGCTTTCTGAATGGCGATTTTCTTCCATAAACGATGTACACCAAACGACATCACATCATTCATAATGTCATACTTTGCCGCTACCGAATGGAATACATCGGCAACCTTTTGTTGTTTGTCTTCCCAGTTGACTTCTTCAAAGCCAAAATGCGTGGTTTGATCGTGTGGTTTCTTATGCATAAAATTAATGAGCAAAGCTTATTATTACTAGGCAGTATATACCCATAATAAGCTATTTTACAGCGTTTCTTGGCTTGCTATTGTGTGCTAGGGTTATTGTCCATGCCAAAGCTTTGATTATCTTTAAATAACCTCAAAACCATTGATTGTCCGTAAATTATAGTCAAATGAAATACCCACTTGATAGATTGGCAGTTCAAGATGGGTAAATTTCAATGCATAGTTTTTATCGATAATCTGCTGTACAGCCTTAGCGGCTAAGTCCTCACCTTGACTGACCTTAAACTCAAAAATAATGATCTTTTTACCCGTGATAATAATCGACATATCAATACGACCTTCAGAGGTGTGGTCTTCTAATTTAACGTCATAACCAAGGGCAGCAAAATAGCTATAAATAATCGCGCAATAATAACCTTCATAGCGATGTAAGGGTGTTTTGGTATAGTAGTCATAGGGAATGCTACTGTAAAAGCTTTGAATGGCTTTGGCGAATTGATCCCAATCATCGCTTAATAGCGCACGGTTAATGGCAAGCTGATTGGCGGTGGCATCCTCCTGAGTAATCCCAATTTTGGTCAGTTGTCTGTTTAGGGCTGTTTTCACTTCAAAATTTGGGTAGCCTAAACGATACCAAAGATCTTGACCAAAATAAAATTGCTCTTTTATCGTTAGATAACCACTTTGCAGCATTAATGCCGCAATTGGAATATTGTTAACATCAATGCTATTTAACGCATCAGGCGTTGCTTCATAATTCTCAAGCTCAGGAATTATGTCGCGGCGTTTACTAATGAGCTTGATTAAAAAAGTGGGTGTGCCAGTTTCAAACCAATAGCTTTGATATTGTTGATTCCTGAAAAACAGCAAGATATCAAAAGGGTTATAGACTTTTTGTTTTTCAGAACCTGCGAAATTATAGCCGTTGTACCAGGCTTTAAGTTTAGCAAGATCAACATTGTGTAGATAGTCATCAAAAGTTTTTTCTAACTCATCTTGCGTATAACCACATAGATCTGCAAATCGTGCTTGGAAGGAGATGTCTTCCAAATTGTTTAAGCCACTAAACAAGCTGACTTTGGAAAATTTAGACACTCCGGTTAAAAAAACAAAGCGTAAACACGCATCGTTGTCTTTGATCACGCTATAAAGTCCTTTGAGGATCTCACGGTTGCGTAGTGCCTTATCGGATTCGCTAATGACATCGAGAATGGGTTTATCGTACTCATCAACTAAGAATACAACGCGTTGATTATACTTATGTTTTAATGCTTTGATTAATGCGTCAAATTGAGCACTGTACTCTAAGTCTGGGAGCTCAACTTCATAAGCCTTGGCGGTATTAAGTAACGTTTGGTCAATGATTTCTAGCAGGGTTTTTTCGCTATTGATTGCCTTAGAGCCACCAAAGCTAAAGTGAATCACGGGAAATACTTCATTGAAATCCCACTTATCTTCAATGTATAAGCCTTTAAACAGCTCATACTTGCCAAGAAACAGCTGCTTTAATGTGTCAATAGTCAGACTCTTACCAAAGCGTCGTGGACGAGATAAAAAGTAATAGGCATTTTGCTCAATTAAATTAAGTAGATGCTTGGTTTTATCAACATAAATCATATTGGGTTGACGCATTTTCTCAAGGGTTGAGTAGCCAATCGGTAAGTTTTTCATGCGTTATTATGTCTTTAAGTAAAGCCATTACTGACATAGAGTGTAGCAAAGAACGCATGACTTAGGAATAGTCATAGCTATGCAAATAGTCAGTCAACACAAGATGAGCAAGCAACACGTACCGATTTCTTTTTAGCGCCTGCGGTTGGTGTGGCTTATACGTTAAGTCAAAACTTTGCTTTAACCGCAAATTATCGCAATATTATCCGAGCAAAAACCAGCGGAATCATGAATTTATTCGATATTGGATTCGTGCATTATTTCTAGTGGTGTTAATTAATCCCTTGAAGCGTTAGAAAATATAAGAAACGCCCACTTGGAAAGAATTCACAGATAGCACTTTTGAGTTTGAGAAAAGGTGATCATACTCAAGGTTTAAACCGATACCATTAGTAAATAGATAACCGACCTCGGTGCCAATACGCGGAGCTATGCTATTGCCAATGCTATTTGTTGGCTGACCAGACGGTGTTGATTGACTGTTTTTAACATAAGCAACCCCAGCCTTACCCGTAATATTAAAGCCAGATTGGAATAAATATTTGGCTCTAAGCATCGCATTAATATTCCAGCTCTTATAATCCACCGAATCTTTTGATACTTTGCCATCATAGTTAAGCCCGAGTTCAAAACCAGCAAGGAATCCTTTAGTGAAATGCCAGTCATAACCAGCCTTTAAACCACCTGATGCTGAATTACCTTTGCTGCCAATATTGGACATCCCAACAGTGGCACCCATAAAGAATCCAGCAAACTCATAAGGCAAAATTCTTGGTGAAGGCGTTACTTTGCTATAGTTAAACTGATCAGAGAAACTAAGGTCATAGATAAGCTTCTTGGTGCGCGGGTTATAGATCTTAACATGTGTTGATGGCTGATTAATGACAACATAGCCCTGATCCCATGAAATAATTGGCGCGTCACCATCACTTAGCTGATCCACGAGAATCAACGGCATATTATTGCTTGTCACCGTTGGTGGAAATTTAATATAGGTTTTACCTTGGTCAACAAAACCCAACATCGGTTTATAAGTCGAATCTGAGGAGACCGTTTTGACATCAAAATTAAAATTTGTCGAAGGGAGAGAGACATCATCAGCCAATGCTGCGCCCAAGCACGAAGTCATTAACAATGAAGTAACAATGCTTTTTTTCCACATAATAAGATAGCTTCCATATCGCATAATTTTCTAGAGTATATACCCATCACAAACCATTTTACAGAATTTTTTGCTTTGTATTTTGCGTGCTTTTGGCAAGTTGCATTTTGATAATAGACCTAGCTATTATCTGCAATCCAACTTGCCAAAATCTTCACAAACTACTTCACAACCAAACACCGCAAAATGATTTACAATGGGTATAGACACAATAGATAATGAGCTCAAACGGATTATGCAGAATTTCAGAATTATTTGGTTTTATAAATTTGCTTCAACAGACTTAAGCAGTACAACGACGCAAGACCAATAATCACATAAGCGATTTTTTGCCACGTTGGTGAACCATGAAAAATACTCGTAACAATATTGAAACTAAAGACTGATGACATAAACCAGTTAAAGCCACCGATAATTGTCAGCAGCATCAATAGTGTATTTAAAAAGCGCATGATGTCTCCTTATAACGTTTATTAATAAAAACAAGTAGGTTTTTGTTTTGAAAACAACCTGCTTGCGATTTTAGTTCAATTACTAGAGAAAGAACAGTGCTTCATTGCTAATCCATTTTTAGCCTTGCAAATAAATCATGCTCATTAGCAGCAAAAATTTCAACGTTTACGAATACACCTTTGGCAATACCTTTATGATGATTAATATCTTTAATAATGACAACACCATCAACTTCTGGCGCATCGTACTGTGTGCGTGCTAATGCAATATTCTCATCATGACGAATTTCATCAATAATAACTTTCTGAATAGTTCCAACATGGCGTTGTAAACGTTTAGTGCTGATTTTTGATTGCACTACCATAAAGCGTTCAAGACGCTGCTGTTTAACATCTTCTGGCACAAGATCAGGTAAATCATTGGCTTTAGCACCTTCAACTTCAGAGTAAGTAAAACAGCCCACGCGATCAAGCTCAGCTTCTTCTAAGAAATTTAATAACGTCATAAAATCTTCTTCAGTTTCCCCTGGAAAGCCTACGATAAATGTACTACGAATGGTAAGCTCGGGACAAATCGCACGCCAACGTTTGATTGCTTCAAGCGTGTTTGTTGCATTTGCCGGGCGCTTCATTAGTTTTAAAATGCGTGGTGAGGCATGTTGAAAAGGGATATCCAAATAGGGTGCGATTTTACCTTCAGCCATTAACGAGATCACTTTATCAACATGCGGGTAAGGATAGACATAATGCATGCGAATCCAAACATCTAACGTTGATAAGGCGCGCGCTAAATCAATAAAACGACTTTGGTAAGTTTCATCATTCCACTTGGCTTCAGCATATTTGATATCCACGCCATAAGCACTAGTATCTTGCGAGATGACCAAAAGCTCTTTGACTCCTGCATTAACAAGGCGTTTTGCTTCAAGCATAACATCATCAAGCTTTCGTGAGCTTAGCTTGCCACGAATATCGGGAATAATGCAGAAAGTACAGCTGTTATTACATCCTTCAGAAATTTTAAGATACGCGTAATGCCTTGGTGTCAACTTGATGCCTTGAGCAGGAACCAGTGAGGTAAAGTCATGATGTTCAATCGGTAGGTTATCATGCACGGCTTTGACAAGATTTTCATAATCCTGTGGACCTGAAATGCCCAAAACCTTGGGGTACTTCTCACGAATCATATCTGACTTTTTACCCAAACAGCCAGTCACTAAAACTTTGCCATTTTCATCAAGAGCCTCACCTATCGCCTCAAGCGACTCTTCAATAGCAGAGTTTAGAAAGCCGCAGGTATTTACCACCACCAAATCGGCATGACTATAATCGGCAGCAATTTCATAACCGTCGGTTTTTAATTTTGTAATAATACGTTCAGAATCAACTAAATTTTTAGGGCAGCCTAAGCTGACAAAACCAATTTTTGGAATGGTTACCTGCATATAAATACCTTTAGGTTAATGTTACCTGCGGTATTGTAACTGGAATGGATTTTGGTCAAAACAAATATTTTTAAAATATTTTGTATCAATCTCGGCATAGAGTAATTGCTCTCCCATCTCGACGCGCTCTATAAGTTGTCCATTGTGATCAATAACCATACTATTACCATAGAAGAGTAAATCGGCATCTTCATGAATGCCGCTTTGATTGGCAGCAAGGATCATACTACTATTCTCAAGTGCACGTGCTTTAATAAGTGTCGTCCAAGCGTGTGCACCCATATCCTGAGTGAACGCCGCACTTATTGCAAAAATATCGGCACCTTGTTTCTTCAAATAGCGAAAGACTTCGGGTAAAAACAAATCATATGTCGAAATTAAACCAATATTGGCAAACGGTGTTTTAATCACTTTAACCATTTCACCATATTCTTGATCTTGAAGTAAGCTGTGCGTCCATTGAAAGGCGCAAGGTAAGGTGGGTGCCAAATGATAATAGACTTCATATAAATCACCAACGCTATTATAAACGACACTTGCTAAATAGTATTTTTCTTTGCTGTATTCCGACACAATGGGAATGCCACTAGCGATAATCCAGATATTATTGTCACGACTTAATTTCTGCAGATAATCTTGAATACGTCCTTCGCCTAGAATCTCTTTGTTGATTTCATAGTCTGATGAGTTCATTGAAAACAGCGCACAGCGATCAGGAAAGATAATCAGTTTAGCTCCACTATCAGCTGCGCGCTCAATCATCCGTTTCAAGCAAAGCAAGTTAACTCCAACTGCCATACATGCATTGATTTGAGCGATTGCAATCTTTGTCATCATATCCCTGCTGTCCTTTAAGCTATGGGGTTAGTATATAACTCAATCAAGCAACAATAAAGCAGTAGTTAAGCGCACATTGAGATATTTTTTTGCAAAAAAAGTAAAAAAGTAAAAAAGACAAAAAAGGGGTTGCGTATTTTAATATGCTGCTATACTAAGGATAGGTAAGGTGTTAGCTGCGCTGGAAGCATAGGGCTAACAGGCGGCGCAGGGCCATGCGGCTAACCAACAACAGGAGGATGCGCTATGACTACGTCAATCGATCAATTGTTTACCAAACAACAACGCATTCATTTTGACAGTTGCTGTCAGTATTTTGAATTAGCTTTGTCTTATTTCGGCTATAACGTACAAGCGCAATGCTGTATCGATGATAAGAAAAAAGTTGTCCTTTATGCAGTGAATGTCTTTTATCAAGGGCAGCAGCGTCAGGTATTTACCGCATTAACACTCGATGAATTCTACAAAAAAATGGAGTTAGTATATCAGTTGTACATGTATGCTAAAGATCATCAAACGGATCTTGATGAGGCCTTAGATTATTACCTTGATGAATATCAACAGTTTATTGCGATCCAAGGTGAGATCGATGATTTGCTTAACTGGCAAGATTTTATTGATGAAGGGCTCGGCAAAACCAATAGCTATAGTTACGATATGGTGCTAAGTAGTGAGAATAGAACGCTGCATTAGAGCGTTGGTAATAGATTAAATAACGTTAATATTTCAAGCAGGATCATCGCGCCAGCGATTAGTAAAATAATGCCAAGATAGGCTTTACTTAGGAGGTGGTTTTTATTTTGACGCTCACGAATAACCCAGGTCATTGCGGCAGGCAATCCAATTAACAAAATAGCAACAAAAATGCTGGCGTAGCCTAATGCAATAATAAAGCCCTGAGGATAGAAAACAGCAAATAAAAATGGAGGCAAGAACGTAATCACAAAAACAGCCACTTTATTGATATGTGTTGGTCTTTGTAGCCGATATGTATCACGATTAAAATCAAACAGTCCCAAAGTGACACCCAAAAAGGAGGTGGTTATTGCAACTGATTCAAATAGATAGGCAAAGCTACCAATATGTGTACTGTGGTAGCTGCCAACAATTCCTGCCGAGGTATTGCCACTTTGAATGATGCTTTGGAAGCTTTCAGCACCATAGATAGGAATCGATCCAAGTGTGCATAATACCCATACAAGATAAATGACTAAGGGAATAAAACTGCCAAAAATAATGGCTTTACGCAAAGTTGCGCGATCAGAATTAACATAACTGCGCAGTGTTGGAATGATATGATGGAAACCAAAGGAGGTGATTAAAATCGGGAATGTAATCCAAATAAAATTAAATGAACGTGTTTCAACATCAAGCAAGGTCTGTTGAATGCTTGGCACGATCGCAACAACAAAGGCAAAGAATGCCAGAAATTTAATAAGCATTAAGGTCTTATTGGCATGATCAACGGCGCGCGTGCCAATATAGACAAAGAAACCCAAAATCAAAATGAAAATCGCGCTATTTACTGCATTAGGTAAATATAGCCCCACTCTGTTTAAACCGCTGGCAACAAGATTGCCACCACCTGCACTATACGCTGCTGTTAATGAGTAGAGCAATAATAGGTATGAAACCCATGTGATGAGCCGTCCCCCTTTACCTAAAGTTGCATGTGCCATACGACTAAAGTTGGTGCCATTAGGCATGGCAAGATTTACTTCGGCTAACAACAAAGCGGTGAGCATCATAACAAACCAAACAACAATCAATAGCAAACTTGCCAACCAAAATCCGCAAGCTGCAACTGTAGCAGGAATGGCAAGCATCCCAGCACCGACACTTGTGCCAGTGATGATCATGGCAGAACCAAATCCGCGTGAAGATAACGACATAATTATTTCTAATGGATAATATAAAGTTTACGCATTGTAACGATGAATCAAAGCTTCAGCAATGTTATTAGTCACTGATTAAAGGTCTGTTATTTAAGGTAATCATACTGCTTACACTTACACGCTTACACTCATTGTGCTAGTAACTGTACAGCTTAAGTTAGCGTTTGCATCACTTTGTACCGTGCAATTAATCGGAAAGGATATTGTAGAGGTTCTTTTGCTATTAGCATTATTTGTATTAGTTAATTGGACATACAAATTCGCAATATAATATTTACTACCACTTGGCTGACCGGAGACTGCTTGAGGTGTGTAGCTGATATTGGTAATCGTTGACTTATCTGTAATAGTTACAGGTAAACTAAAGGTTTGACTGCAATCACTAAAGCTGCTTGAAGTGCAAAACGAAATGCGATTATAGGTTGATAAATTAAAGCTAATTTTAATGCTATTGCTGCTTGATGCTTCATTAAATGGAGAAATTCCATCAGTATTACTAGTATTAGCAATGGTATAAGTATATTTGTCTTGCTGAGGGCTAAATTGTAACAATGGGTTGGTTGTTGAATTGGATGGGTAATAACCACCAGAGGAATTGTTGTAGTTGCTATAAGGGTTATTGTAATCAGATGAACTTGTGCTTGCGCTATCGTTGTTTTGATTTTTTGCTTTTGCGGCGTCATCTGCCGATTTATCTTTATTATCCTGCGTGCTTGGTTGTTGTTGCTTTTGTTGGTCTTTATATCGATCATTATATCCTTCTGGTATTGGTGCACCACCGGGTAAGAAAATCGGACTATTCATTGCTTCACGATCCATTGGCGAATTAGCTTTATTCACTTTTTGGGGTGTGGTTGGCGCATGTTTTTGCCTTGTCTTTTGTAGCGCTTGCACTTCGCTCATCAGGTGATTAAGCGTTTGTTGATTTTGCATCAATAAATCTTTGAGCAAAGGTTTGATTGATAGTGGGTCACTTTTATCTAACGACTTGGATGAATTGGTATTAGCAAATACGCCGTGGGTAGCCACTAAGCTCAGCAATAAGATTAAGCATTTTCTATTCATAACAACAATACAACATAAATAAATTATAGATGATTGTATAAGAAAAACACTGCAGATTAAAGTTTTGATGCAAAGACACTGGCAAATAGCAAAGCAAGTGGCGAAACCTGAATGCTCTCAATAAAAGGATTATCGACTTTTTTGATAAATTTTTTCACGCATAACATCTGTTGCTGATGTAATGAAACCAATGGTTTAAGCAGCTTAATTTGTGCCGCTGTCAGGTTTGAATTTCGTTTTAAAGTATGAATGTGTTGCATTAATTCATTCATTACTTGGCGAAAGTTTTCTTTCGTGATTTGTGGCGTTAGCGCACTGTGCAAAATAATATTGCGTGAAAAATGCTTGCCGATCATCAATAGGTGACGCAATAACTCATCGATATGGTTTAAAGTTTTGATTTGATCTGTTTCATCAAATTGGAGGGTACGTGCTTTAAGTCTAGCAATACCAAGAAAGCTTTTGCTCAGATCAAGAGAGTCTTGATAATTGCGCCCTTCAGCAATCGTCTGCAAGGCGTAATCCAAGTCACTGGCTAAACATTCTTGCAATATATCAAACTCAAAATTCTGACACAAAGTAGTAAGCAACGGGTGGTCACGACGATCCTTTAAATTGGTTAAAGCCTGCTGCCACCATTGTAGTTTTTGTAGACTAGGATAAGGTTCTGAGTATAGCTCAGATGCTTTAAGCCATTGATATTTTAACTGATCCAAGGCATAAAGAACTTTTGTCTTAGCAACAGAGCAATGGCGATAAGCATAATAATAAATAGATCCTGATTGCGGGGTGTTTTCGCCTAGACAAGCGTATAGATAATCCACTGGCGTAATTGCTCCAAATTTGAAATTTTTAAATCATAGTCATCATCATTCATCGTATTTGCTTCATAACCATAATCAGCGAAAATGCGATAGCAATGTGCGTGTTTGGCAGCCAACATATCTGGCTTGGTATCACCGATATAAGCAGCATGTTGCGGTATTTTATTAAGCGTTTTAAGTGCATGGATGATTGGCATAGGGTGCGGTTTTTTATAAGATAAATCATCCGCACAAATCACGATTTTAGCATCCTGATAGTGTGGCACTTTAGCAATCACTGCTTCCGTTAACGTTCGTGTCTTGCTGGTGACAATTCCCCAGCTAAGCTGTTGCTGATGTAAAGCATTCATTAACTCATGTGCGCCAGTAAAGGAGTGCGTCATCTCAGCTGCATGTTGTTGATAATGCATAAACGCATCATGCTTTAACGTATCCAATTGCTCACGAGTAAGCTGTTGATTAATTTTTTTTAATAGAAATTCAACACCGCGACCGGCATGCTGCCTTAGTGTGTCGGCATTAAAGTCAACTTTGAGCTTATGGCAGGCAAATGCATACTTGATCGCATCAAAGATGCCATCTGATGAATCAAGTAAGGTGCCATCAAGGTCAAACAATAATAGATCAAGCGGGTATTTAGGGCTCTTTGGTAAATGCGGCGATGTAGTTAACATCAGCATTACCTCCTAAAGATAGGTTTTTAGTCAATGGATTATAATGCACACCATTGATTTTAGTAACTTGAAGCCCATATTTCCTTGCCGTATTAATTAATTCAAGCGGTTTGATGTATTTACTATACTCATGTGTGCCTTTAGGGATAAGTCCCATGACATATTCTGCCATGACAATTGATAGCGCAAAGGATTTTAGATTGCGATTTAATGTCGAGAAAAACACCCAACCACCGGCTTTACAAAGTTCTGCACATGAGCGAATAACGCTCTCAGGGTCAGGCACATGCTCAAGCATTTCCATACAGGTGACGATATCAAAACTTTGCGGCTCATTTTGCGCTAGATTTTCAACTGAGTCTTTTAAGTAACGAATCGAAAGGTTTGACTCTAGTAGATGAAGCTTGGCAACACTCAAAGAGGCTTCAGCAAGATCCAGTCCGGTAACGACTGCATTTTTCTTAGCGAGTGCCTCAGAGAGAATACCACCGCCACAACCAATATCAGCAATATTTAATTGCGCCAAATCGCCTGCGCATTCTTCAATAAACTGCACACGCAAGGGATTGACTTGATGCAATGTGCGAAACTCACCATCCTCACACCACCATTGGTGCGCCAGTGCACTAAATTTATTAATTTCAGCTTGATCAACATTCATGATAGTTTATTGCTTCTATGTTGCTGTTTTAGAATTTAGGTCATCATAACAAACCGCGCTATTGTTGCGATATAAAAAATTACCAAATAGCGAATGGTGAGAACGCTGATCCCAGTTGCAAGACGATTTACGATGAGGATACATGAATTGTTCAGTTGATCGCTCGTAAAATAAATTATTAGCGCTATACTGAGAAAACGGCAAATACTTGCAGTTGAAAGCGACAAGGATGACGGATTTTGAAGATATTTGAACGAATCAAAAAGACTAGAAAAGCAAAAAAAGTCGACAAGCTCATCGGCAAACAAATATTCTGGCGTGTCCTGATCAGCACTATCGTATTGCTTGTTCTATTATCTTCTACTGTTTTTGTTCTGTCATTTTATCCTTTTTATCAACAAACACAGCGCACAATTAATCATTATTATGAAGAAGTGTTAGACAGTTATAAAACAGAGATTCAACTATCTTTATCAGAGGCAAGAAGTCTTGCATTGCAGATAAGTAGCCGCACGCAAGCGGCATGGTTGACCGAAGAAATTCAGCGCAAATACCAGCATGGTGCCCCCATTATCGATGAAGTTAATGCCTTAAAACAAATTCTCGCGTCAGCGCTTGTCTCAAGTGCTGCTTTACAATCAATACAACGATTTGAAAGCAATGGACATTTACTAGTTGAAGTAGGCGCAAGACAACGTCAACATTTTGATAAAAAAGCACTTACCTTTGCCGTTGATGGCAGGGGACTAACTGTAATTGTAACTAGCCCAATCTATACACGGATGGGGCAAGATCGAAAAATCATTGGCTATGATCGGCTTTCTTTTGACTTAAGCAAACTATTGAATAAGTTTGAGTCTGAAAATTTGACACAGAAGCGTGATTTTTATTGGTTTATCAAGATTGGTAGCTCATGGCGGGCAGTAAGCTCAGGTTTTGCCAATAATCTCACAACACTACCAACAGAGGTATTAACACAATTAAAAACACAAGAACATTCCAACCTTTTGATCCAAGATAAAAAATATTACTTTGAACGCATTAATGGACAACAAGTATTGGCGTTGAGTGTCA
Organism: Cysteiniphilum sp. 19S12-1; assembly: GCF_052030685.1. Taxonomy (NCBI): domain Bacteria; kingdom Pseudomonadati; phylum Pseudomonadota; class Gammaproteobacteria; order Thiotrichales; family Fastidiosibacteraceae; genus Cysteiniphilum; species Cysteiniphilum sp. 19S12-1. Next base: position 20,658 of record NZ_JBQAJM010000001.1, on the reverse strand, counting down.
ACAAAAAAACGGTTGCCTCAAGTGTTTGGCGGAATTTATCACATATCCCACTAACAATCTTGGGATTTGTTATCATTTTTATCTTATTGCTATACCTTTTATTGCGCCCCATGCTCAATAAATTCATCGTTGAAAATAGTCGATTTTATCAACTACTGAATGAGGATGAACAGACTGCTTTACCAAATCGTAGATATTTCGAAACAGTATTTGAAAACATGTTAGTGGAAGCAAATAAAAACAATAAGAAAGTGGCATTACTTCATATCGATATCGATCATTTTAAAAATATAAATGACAGCTTTGGCTACTATTTCGGTAATGTTGTATTGCGCGAGATTGCCACACGTTTAAAATTAAGTGTGCGTAAAAGTGACTTTGTCGCACGTATTGGTGGTGACGAATTTGTCGTTGTGCTTAAAGACATTCGCACACTCGATGATGTTAAACTGGTTATCAATCATTTGTTTGCAGTGGTTCACCAGTCAATTTTAGTTAACGACTATCCCATCAGTCTTAAAGCAAGTATAGGAGCGGCAATATCACCAGAGCATGCGAGTGATCGTGAGACATTAATGCAATATACCGATATGGCAATCAGAGACTGTAAAAAAGCAGGTGGCAATAGTTATTGTATCTTTAATGAAAATATAGGCGCCCGTTATTTTCGCCAACTAGAGCTAGGTAAGCATTTAGCTAATGCGATAAAGAACAATGAGTTTTACCTTATGTTTCAGCCGATCATTCATTTAAATGATAAACAACAAATGCATTTTGAAGTATTGCTTCGTTGGCATAATCGTTATTTGGGTGAGGTGTCACCGGGTGAGTTCATTCCTGTTGCTGAGGAGCTTAAGCTGATTGTTGAGCTTGGCACTTGGGTTATCCGCCAAGCCTTTTACCAGCTTTATCAGTGGCATGATGATGAAGCAATTATCTATAAACCAAGTATCTCCATTAACCTCTCAGCCGTACAGATAAATAATCCTTCGGTTTTGTTGGCATTTTTAGAACGCTTGATGACGCAAATGGATATCCCTAGTGAATACGTTACCTTTGAAGTTACCGAAACGGTGATTATGGAAAATGTAGACAATACATCTCAAGTGCTAAATACCCTTAAAAATATGGGATTTAAAATATCAATTGATGATTTTGGTACGGGATTTTGTTCGCTGAGTTATTTGACTCACGCCCAAATTGATAATATCAAAATTGACAAAATTTTTATTGATGACATGTTAACCAATGTTAATAATAAGCTTATTATTGAGAGCATCATTGATTTAAGTCATCGTTTAGGGAGTACTGTGGTCGCTGAAGGCGTTGAAACCATTGAGCAATATCAATTATTAAAACGATTGCAGTGTGACTACATTCAAGGCTATTATTTCAGTGTGCCATTATCCGCCTATGATGCAACCCATTTTATAGAGCACAAACCGCATCAGCAATTGTTTTAGTTATTATGTAATAGTGATACATCCATCGTAAACCATTCTGCGGTGTTTAGTTGCAAAGGAAAAAATTCTGTAAAATGCCTTGTGATGGGTATATGATAAGCCTCATGCAAAAATCGCTTTGGAAATCAGGAAATGGCAATCTCGCAGCAGGAATTAAAGCACATTCTCACGCTTTCAAAACTCAGTGCCAAGCCGAAAGAGTTGGTACAGTTTGAATATGATCTTAATAATATTTTTAATCTATTTGACAACCTTAAGTTGGTTGATACGCATGAGATTAAACCAATGATTTCACCGTTATTAAGTCATTATCCAGCACGTGAAGATGCACCTCAAGCACAAAACCATGAACAGGATTTTAAGCGCATCGCGCCTGAATTTAGCGAACACTATTTTATTGTGCCAAAAGTCATTGAATAAGAGGAGGTTTTGTGAGTATTTTAAAAACATTGCGCCAAAAGCTCGATAGCAAAACCATAAGTGCCGTCGAATTAGCAACAGAATATCTAACCGAAATAAAGCGTAAAAATGAAGCTTTAAACGCTTTCATATCAATCAATCAATCACAGGCTTTAGCACATGCTAAAGAAATGGATGATTTAATAGGTAAAGGTGAGACGACTTTGTTAACTGGGATTTCTATCGCGCACAAAGATAATCTATGTACTGATATATTAACCACAACCTGTGGATCAAAGATATTAAGCAATTATAACTCACCATTTAATGCCACGATTGTTGATAAACTCAAAAAACAAGGCATGACGTTGCTTGGTAAAACCAATATGGATGAATTTGGTATGGGCTCAACCAATGAGCATAGCTTTTTTGGTGCCGTTAAAAACCCTCATGACTTAAATCATGTTCCAGGCGGCTCATCCGGTGGTTCAGCCGCTGCTGTTGCCGCTGGACTTACACCCTTTGCTACAGGTAGTGACACGGGTGGATCCGTAAGACAACCAGCAAGCTTCTGTGGTATTACTGGGATAAAACCAAGTTATGGTACTTTGTCACGCTATGGCTTAGTGGCTTATGGTTCGTCTTTTGATCAAGTGGGGGTGTTAGCGCATTATGCCGAGGATTGTGCTTATTTACTGCAGGCAATGGCAGGCAAAGATAATCATGATGGCACAAATATTGCAACTGATCCGGATTTTTTTACCAAATCATTACAACAAGATATCACAAACCTGAGTATTGGTGTGGATAAGCAATTATTGTCAAAACTCTCACCTGAGGCACAAGAACTGTTTCAGGAGTGTATTGCTGTTTACCAAAAGCAAGGTGCGAAGATTAAAGATATTCAATTGCCCGATTTGCAAGCGGCTGTTTCAAGCTACTATATATTGGCACCGGCTGAGGCTGCCACTAACTTAGCCCGCTTTGATGGGGTACGTTATGGCTATCGCAGTGAGCAGGCAAATACACTGGATGAGTTATATATCAACAGTCGCACAGAAGGATTTGGCGCGGAGGTCAAACGCCGTATTGTCATGGGCAACTATGTATTAGCAGCTAGTCAATACGATGCTTATTACCACAAAGCCCAGCAAGTGCGCGCCAAATTAAAGCAAGACCTTGATGCAATTTACCAAAATGTCGATATGGTTTTACTGCCAACAGCCGCAACGACTGCTCCAAAACTAGGGGCGCAAAAAGATCCAGTAACCACTTATTTATCGGATATGTATACATTGATTGCGAATTTAACAGGAGCTCCAGCGATTTCATTCCCTATTGGAAATATTGAACATTTACCATTTGGTGCGCAATTGATGACTAACAACTTCCAAGATCATTTATTGCTACAAGCAGTTTGTGCGTTTCAGCGTGAAACAGACTTTCACCTGCCACAGCAACTATTACAAGGAGTCGGTGCATGAGTTATGAAATGGTCATTGGACTTGAAGTGCATGTCCAGCTACAAACACAAACCAAAATATTCTCAAATTCTGCAACGCTATATGGTCAAGAGCCAAACACACAGGTAAGTTTCCTTGATATTGCTTTACCTGGCACTTTGCCTGTTGTTAATAAAAAGGCAATCGATATGGCGGTGATGTTTGGTTTAGCAGTTGATGCAACAATTTCAAAGAATAGTTTTTTTGCACGCAAGAATTATTTTTATCCAGATTTACCCAAAGGCTATCAAATCAGTCAATCTAATAATCCAATTGTGCAGAATGGTCAGCTTGAGATTACAACGAGTAAGGGCGTTAAAACCATTCGCATTGAACGCGCTCACCTTGAAGAAGATGCGGGAAAATCAGTGCATGATTTTATTGGTGATCAAACTGGTCTGGACTATAACCGTGCCGGTACGCCATTATTGGAGATTGTGACACACCCTGATTTTCGTAGCGCTGAAGAGGTGATCTGTTATCTTAAAAGCCTGCATCAACTGGTGCAGCATTTGAGGATTTGTGATGGCAATATGCAAGAAGGCTCATTTCGTTGTGATGTTAATCTATCGATTCGCAAACCCGGTGATGATCTTGGCACAAGAGCTGAGCTTAAGAATATCAATTCATTTCGCTTTATCGAAAGTGCCATTCATTATGAGTATCAGCGTCAAGTCAATGTCCTTGACAAAGGTGGCATAATCACTCAAGAAACAAGGCTTTATGATCCAGATAACAATGAAACACGCAGCATGCGTAGCAAGGAAAACGCCTTTGATTATCGCTATTTCCCTGATCCTGATTTATTGCCCATTATCTTATCTAATGAAGAAATTGAAAACATACATTCACAGATGCCACTATTGCCAAAAGTGCGACGTGAAACCTATACTAAGACGCTTAATGCCGATGAGGTCAACTTCTTAATGGATAACCCGACAATCACGGATTACTATGATGCATTGGCAAAAAGCATTCCAGCAAGAGCCGCATATAACTGGGTCGCCGTTGAGTTGCAAGCTGTGTTTAATCGCGCACAAAGCACATTTGATGCAAAGCGCGTGCCTGTTGAGATATTACTTGAAATTATTGCTAGTGTTGACAAGGATGAGATTTCTTTAAAATCTGCCAAAGCTGTATTACAACACTATTATGAGCAACCACAAGCGATACAAAGCATTGTTGATCAATTGGGCGTGCGCCAAAGTAATGACCTTGGGTTCGTTGAAAGCTTGGTTGATGAGATAATCTCCAACAACCCACAACAAGTGCAAGATTATCGTGCCGGAAACAAGAAGCTTTTGAGTTTCTTTGTCGGTCAGATTATGAAAATTAGCAAAGGCAAAGCAAATCCTAAACAAGTGAATGAAATACTAAATAAGAAACTGGGTGCATAACTTCAGTATTTAAGGATATAAATGTGCGCATAAAACATTGGATATTATTGATATTAATCATCGCTTTATTTGTGGTATTGGTGCTATGATGCGTATTTTTTCTAAATTAACCCTACTTGCGATTTGTATTGCATCAGGTGCTAGTGGTGCTTGGTTTTATCAATATTATACGGCTAGTGATAATGCGAAGTTTTATCCAAGTGTGGCCCAAGTAAAAGCGATTAGCCAACTGGCAAATAGTGGTCAATATATCGCGCAAGCACAGGCACAGATTACACAGATATTACAAGAAATGTACCGACCATTTGACTGGAAGGTGAAAATCAATTGGAGTTAACTTAAATGGACAAACAAACCATATTAATTACCGGCTGCTCACATGGCGGTATTGGTTACGCTACAGCGAAGTATTTAAAAGCACAAGGTTATCGCGTTTTTGCCTCCGCTAGAAGACCAGAGGATGTTAAAAAACTCACGGCTGAAGGTTTTGAAACTTACTTGATTGATGTGTTAGATGATTCGCAAATAGATGCAGCATTGGCTGATATTCTACAAAAAACAGGGGGCACGTTAGATGTGTTATTTAATAACGCCGGATATTCACAAGCCGGCGCTTTAGAGGATATTCCGACAAAACACGTCAAAGAGCAGTTTGATACTAATTTTTTCGCACTTCATAATCTCACCTGCAAAGTACTCAAAATTATGCGTGAGCAAGGTCATGGTAAGATTATTCAGCATGGCTCTGTCTTAGGTTTGGTATCACTTAAATATCGCGGTGCATATAATGCCAGTAAGTATGCCATAGAAGGATTAGTTGACACGATGCGTCAAGAATTGAGAGGTTCCAATATCCATATGAGCATACTTAATACCGGACCGGTCACCAGTAAAATTAGAGAAAACTCGATGAAGACAGTTAAAAACATTGAGCTTAAAAATTCAGTACATTTAGATGATTATAAAAAACTGATGTCAGGTAACCACAAACCGGTGCCATTTAACCAAGAGGCAATAACAGTCGCCAAGGTTGTTGACAAAATCCTTAAAGCGAAAAATCCAGCACCACGCTACAGTATCACTAAATTTACCAGTATTGCTAAATTATTGAAATGGGTGCTATCCAGTCGCGCACTTGAACGTGTATTAAGTAGATTTTAATAAAGGAATATCATCGATGTCACCACAACGCGCCTTTTTGCTTAACTGTATACGTCATCCGAGTATTTTATATTTCTGTATTTTGCCTGTTTATGTCCCTATTCGCGCATTAGCAGAAAGTATTTCAAGCTTTAACCAAGTTTTTAAAGATGACTTTGAACGTTTATATTTCTTCTCAGATATGCTGATTATTGGTGCGATTTTAGGGCTCATTACTTGGCTTACCGTCATGCTGACTGAAAAACTTGTCAAAGATGTCAAACAAAAGTCAGATGCCCTGACAGTGGTTGGTTTCTTCTGTCCATTTTTATTGATGCTGACCACCTATGTCCTGCTCTCTGGAAAATTTGGCGGTGGTGCGCTTTACATGACGATGGGGGTGCATTTCTTTTTACTATCGTATCTCGGCAATCAAGTCGTATTGCATACTAAACGTTATCAACTTGTCGCAGAAAACTCACTTTCCAATGAGATTAAAAACAACCTAATGTCTTTTATTGTCAACACTCTTGGGATTATCGTCACCATTTTGTTTGTAGGCTTCTCTTTTTTAAATCTGCTGCTACCTTTCACTCTGGCAACTTCAATTTGTGGCGCGGTTTTTTACTACTTTCGCTTTGTGCGTAGCATTGAAACCTTCAATATACAGGTGTTTTTAAAATGTCTTTTATCCTTTGCTATGGGCGCATTATTAGCACTGCTGTGTGGTGCGTTAATGTATCGCTGGCATAATATCGCTGATGTGCTTGTTATTGTGATTATTGCTTTTTTGAGTATTGCCATTGCTGTCAAAACCAAGCCACGTTATGTCATGCTTTGCATCAATGGCGCAAGTCAATACAGCATCGTTGTTTATGTGTTGATGTCATCGGTGTTGCTGTTTTTATTCAACGATCAATTGTCACAAATCTATCAGGCAGTTTATCCATTAGAGCCTGTATTTTCATTAATTGTCGTAATCATTGGTTTACGCCTTATTTTGTGTAAAAAAAGCCAAACGACTGATGCCTCCATCCGCCAAAATATCTTTTTATTTGGTCTGTTGATGTTGCCGCTATTGTGGTGCTTTTATACCATTGGTTCAGCCAATATAGCTTGGGTATTGCTTGCCGTTATTGTGTTTTTTATTATTTATGCGATCGTAGAATATGTCGTCATGTTTAACCTAAGGCAAATCATCTTTACCAATCAATATTCAAATCAAACAAATACCTTATTAAGCACCTATCTTAATATCTTATACCAAGGGTTTATTCCAGTGATTTATTTAAGCATTGCTTCATTGCTGCATCGTTACTCAACGATGGCGTTTAAAGATGTATTGTTATCTAGTTTGCTCATACTTGTAGTGTTGGTGATCATATTTAATTTCATTACACAGCTCACGTTACGAAAGTGCTAACACATGCGTTGACAATACGCTTGATTTAGACAGAATAAAATTGCTTTTAAAAATCTAAGGAAAATTTATGAAAGAAATCGTGCAAACCAATAACGCACCACAAGCGATAGGTCCTTATGTGCAAGCAGTTAAGATCAACGGCATGCTCTATACCTCAGGACAAATTGCCTTAAATGTCAACGGTGAATTAGTCCAAGGCGATATTAAAGGGCAAGCAACACAAGTAATGCAAAATTTAAAAGCCGTTGTTGAAGCCGCCGGCAGCAGTATGAACAAATTGATTAAAACTACCTGCTTTATTAAAAATATGGATGATTTTGTTGCTTTTAATGAGGTTTACGCGTCATTTTTTCAAGGGGTAACACCACCGGCACGCTCATGTGTTGAGGTCGCACGCTTACCCAAAGATGTGTTAATTGAAGTCGAGGCAATTGCCACGCTTTAACCAATCGACTTTCTTTTTACTCCACAATCTGAGCGATCGTAGACGGGGCACCACGGGCTTAGCCCGAGGACATCTCAACTAGCCACCTCTCAGTTGGTGGGAGAGATCGTGCAGCAGGTGAGACAGAACAAAACACGACTTACTCTTGTTTTGTCACTACGCATGCAGATTTGCCATTAAGATAATCTGTTTGCGTGCCAACCATATACCAAAGGTGACAATACAGCCAAGAATGAAACTTAATAAAAACAATATCTCCCAACCGTAGCTTGCTTGAACATTGCCAGCTAGTGGTCCTACCAATACACGTCCTAATGAGTCGATCGAGCTTAATACCGCAAACTGTGTCGCTGAGAAACTTTTATTGACCAAGCTCATAATCATTGCCACCAATACGGCAGTACCCATTGCACCGACCATATATTCAACGGCAACCGATATAACCATTAAATAATAATTTTTGCCTTCAAATGCTAACCACATATACATCAAATTAGCAGCTGCCATCATAAAACCAAATACCAAGAATGTACGAAACAAACCAAAGCCTTTGGCTAACATGCCACCCAACACTAGACCAATAAAGGTAAATACTAAGGCATTGGTTTTATACGACACAGCAATCGTGACTTTATCAAAGCCAAGTTCGGCAAAGAAGACGGTATTAAGTGAAAATGCTAGCGCATCACTAAACTTGTAAAAAATAATAATTAAAAGCACAACAATCGCCACTGCAAAGCCGCGACGGGTAAAGAAATCATAAAATGGCAAAACAACCGCATCAGCAAAAGTTTTAGGGCGGTTGTCCACTGAAGCTTCTTTAGCCAAAAAAGTACCAACCATTGCCACTGCAAAAAACGGGATAAGCGCAAAAATACCAGTTTGCCAATTATTATCAAAGTATTTAACCATGATCAGCAAAAAAGCACCCGTAACCATCATCGCCACACGATAGCCTAATACTGAAATAGAGCTACCCAGTGCACGTTCATCTTCATCTAATACTTCTGTTTGATAGGCATTAATCGCAATGTCTTGTGTTGCCGAGAAAAAGCAAATTGCCAAGGCAATACCGGCAATAATCAATGGTGATTGTGTAGGTGAAAATTGACTCAATAAAAACACACAGACAATTAATAATAATTGCATTAATAAAATCCAGCTTTTGCGTCTGCCAAGGAATTTAAGGTTTACCTGATCAATCACAGGCGACCATAGATACTTTATCGTATATGGCAATGCTACCAGCGTTAATAAGCCAATATCTTGAATACTGATCCCTGCTTCGTGATACCAGTAAGTGAGCGACGATGCTGTAAGCATTAAAGGTAGTCCTGAAGAATAGCCCAAAATAAACATCACCAGCATTTTTCGATTTTTAAATAAGCCGGTAATACTGTCTACGGTTGCGGCTTTTAGTTGTTGTGAAAAGCTACTCATTTTCTACCCAACCCTTACCTAAAAGCGTTGTGTTATTTTGATTATTAACAAACGTTGTTTGGCGTTGCGCCAAACAATCAAATATAATGTTATATGCCAATGTGAGTGAAAAATGAAGCCACTTTATAATCACGGTCATATCCGGTGCTTATGTTTATTTAAACAATATATCGAAACCAGTCTGCAAAAGATACTGTTAGGGATTAATTTTAAATAGTACTGCTTTTACCCAAATATAATGCTTAGTTCTTACTTTATATGGTTTTGAGACACAAAGCCTAGATTCGCTAAATTTTGAAAATAAATAACGCTTATAACACTATTAGTTCTTTCAATTTCACATATTGGCGCGAATTTCATACACTTCTGCTAAATTATTTTATAGGAGTTATATATGAAGTTACGTTCTATTTTTTTAGTGTCAAGCTTAGCGTTAAGCTCAGGTGCAGTTTTTGGGCATGGTGCATTGTCCTTTCCAGATAGCAGGCAATGGTTGTGTTCAGGAGGGGCGACACCTAATAATAATGTGTCGTGGAATGGTCACAATGGTGCAGATGTATGTAGTGTTAATTTGCATGGCGAAGGTATCAATCAGGTCATTACTGATTGGAGTGGCGTGGCTCAAGGGGCGGCAGCAGGTTGGTCAAATGATCCATCTTATATCAATGATTCACGTAGTGCACATATTGCTATTATGGGTGGTAAAGATGCGCCGATTTGCTCTGCAAACTTAGCAAAATATCGCAGTTTAGAAGATAGTGAATGGACAGTTGATCAAGGCGATAATCTCTACCCTGTTAAACTTGAGGCAGGTGAAAATAAGTTCACTTATGCAGTAACTGCACCTCATAAAACTTATGGTAAAGGTTATATTGATATTTATATTACGCGTGATGATTGGCAAATCAATAAAGCATTGACTTGGAATGATCTGGAAGAAAAGCCCATTTGTCATTATGTGCCGACTACGAGCGAATCAGCTTTGCAATCTCCAGGATTAGGTGGTTTTGAAAATTTCACATGTACAATACCTGAGTCTAAAGTAGGTCAGCATGTAATTTACGCGGTATGGCAGCGTGATGATAGTGCTGAAGCCTTTTATTCTTGCTCAGATGTCGTGATCGGCAATGATACGCCACCGCCACCTGTGGATGTTGTATGGCAAAAAGTAAAGAATGTTTATGGAGAAAGTGCTCTGCCTAGTCTAGATATTAAACCGGAAGATACGGTGACTGTTGACGTCTGTACAGTGGATGCGCATAGCCAGTGCTATGCAGCTTCTTATCAACCTACATCAGACAATGATGCAAAATTGTGGCAACAAAAGCTAGCGCAGCAATTCAATCAAAGTCATGACCAAAGCAATGTGCAAATTGGCGTGCTTAGTCGTGATGGTAAAGTGATCGAAACCAATTCACCTTCAGGTTATAGTGTTTATCAGACAAAAACGTCGCCAGTAAACTATCAATGGCGTATCGAACATCATGCGGTAACGCCAGAACCAATTGAAAGTGTGTGGACGCCACTTGCAGGTAAAGAGGGTAGTGCTGTCTTTGGCGCTCAATCAGAGAGTAATTATAAACAAAATGACCAACTTAACTTCAGGTTATGGCGCAGTGATGTCTTTGATTCTGGGCGTTTAGGTGGTTATGAAGAAGCGATCGAAGTGCCAATGGTGATCGATAGTTTGGCAACGTGGAAATCACAATATATTGCCAAGTTAAATAATGAATTGCATGCATATGGTGTTGTCATTGGCGTCTTACAAGATGATGATACCGTGAAGCCGATCGATGGTGTTGATAATATCGTTTATATCAATACCGAGATCGAACAGAGTAATCATATTGAATATACTTGGCTTTTGGAAAATAAAGGACAAGTCTCTCCGGAGCCAACGCCAGATTTACCAGAGTGGTCAAAAGGTCTTGGCAGCTATCAATTAGGCAGTAAAGTCGTTAGAAATGGTGTGACCTATACTTGTACTGGGCACGAAGGTTGGTGCAATCAAAGCGTTTATGATCCAGCAGGTCATTTTGGTAACGGCACTTGGACTAAAGACTAAAGTGGAGGGTAATTAATGGGAGGCAGAAAAGGCTATGACCATATTCCTGCCCACTTTGATTTTGTAAGCGCTGGCTGAGCGTAAGTCGAAGCCTCTATGGCGTGTGATTTTCCCAAGCATCACCACTTTGACTGATGCTCAGTGCATTGCTTCGACTTACGCTCAGGGTACGATGAGCACTTGTGGGTGAATATTTAGTCTTAGCCGAAAAAAAGTTTGATTTAAACTGCCTCATCATCCGTCTCACCAGTGCGGATGCGAATAACTTCTTCAAGGTGGGTGATGGTGATTTTGCCCGCCCCAATCTTATCAGCTTTATTTGTGTCAATGATGGCCTTTATAAAGTCTTGTTGTTGATCATCTTTGCAGATGACCTCCATCTTAATCTTAGGCAAAAAATCAACCGCATATTCTGCGCCTCGATAAAGCTCAGTATGACCAAGTTGGCGCCCAAAGCCTTTGATTTCAGTGATAGTAATGCCTGTAGCCCCAGTGCTTAATAAGGCTTCGCGTGTGCGGTCAAGTAAATGCGGTTTGATATAGGCTGTAATTAGCTTCATGCTCGAATTGATTTGTCAATTTGGCTGTCTATGCTACATTATGCACTATCTATTAGTAAAGCATTTAAGTGATTGAGTATGAAACTAAACAATAAAATAATCGATGATGTTGCCAGTAAAATATCCAATGGTATTCCAAGTGGTTTAAAAACGGTGACTAGTGAGTTTGAAAAAAACTGCAAAAGTGTGTTAAAAGCAAGCTTTGAAAAGTTGGATCTCGTTACGCGTGAGGAGTTTGATATCCAAAAAGAAGTGTTAGCAAAAACACGTTTAAAGCTTGAAGCGCTTGAAAAAAAAGTTGATGAACTTATTGCTGAGCAAGGAAATAAGTAGCAGTTATGTCGCTAGCTACGGTCTTTAGTCGCGCTCAATTGGGGGTGAATGCACCACAAGTAACGGTGGAAGTGCATTTATCGCATGGATTGCCGAGTTTGTCGATCGTAGGCTTACCTGAAGCGGCGGTTAAAGAGAGTAAGGATCGCGTTAGAAGTGCGATTATTAATTCAGGATTGCAATTCCCAAGTAAACGCATCACCATTAATTTGGCACCTGCCGATTTGCCAAAAGAAGGTGGGCGCTATGATTTACCAATTGCCATTGGTATTTTAATTGCATCTCAACAAGTTATAGCACCCGATATTGAGCAATATGAATTTGCTGCGGAGTTATCTTTAAGTGGCAAATTAAGACCGGTAAAAGGTATTTTGCCGTTTGCCATTCAAAGCTTAAAGCATCAACGTAACCTCATTATTGCGGTAAAAAATGAAAGTGAAGTTGCCTTATTGCCAGATCTTCATGCTTATGCGGCTAGGAGTTTGATGGACGTTGTTTTGCACTTATCAAAAACACAGTTTATTAAAGCGGCACAACAAGCAGAAGGCGTGATGTCAGATAATGCGTTTGAATTGGATTTGAGCGATGTCAGAGGTCAGTTTCAAGCCAAACGCGCGTTAGAGATTGCCGCAGCAGGTGGTCATAATCTTTTATTTGTTGGTCCCCCTGGTACAGGTAAAACGATGCTTGCATCACGATTTAATACGATCTTACCCAAACTTTCGATGGATGAGGCCTTAGCAACGGCAATGGTTGCGTCTATTAAAGGTACCAGTGATGTTGCTGAGCATTTTTATCAGCGCCCATTTCGTGCCCCTCATCATACCTCATCGGCAGTGTCTCTTGTCGGTGGTGGATCAAATCCAAAGCCAGGAGAGATTTCATTAGCGCATAATGGCGTATTATTTTTAGATGAGCTGCCAGAGTTTGATCGCAAAGTCCTAGAGGTTCTTCGTGAGCCACTTGAGTCTGGCAAGATTGTGATCTCAAGAGCCAGTGCACAAGTTGAATATCCGGCTAAATTTCAATTAATTGCGGCGATGAATCCTTGCCCTTGTGGGTTTTTAGGTTCACAGCGCAAAGCGTGTAAAGATACGGATGTGCAAATAAAACGTTATCAACAAAAGCTCTCAGGCCCCCTATTAGATCGCATTGATCTGCAAGTTGAGGTGCTTGAAGTTGAGCATGATGATTTGATTGCAGGCGCACAAGGCGAGTCAAGTCATGATGTCAAAGCGCGTGTGATCAACGCACGCGATCTGCAAATCAAGCGCCAAGGGAAAATTAATGCCGAACTTCAGGGCAAGGAAATTGATCAATTCTGCATTTTAGGGGATAATGAGCGACTGTTGTTGGCGGACGCCATTGAAAAGCTTGGTTTATCGGCAAGAGCGTATCACCGAATCGTTAAAATTGCGCGGACAATTGCTGATTTGGCAGCACAAGAGATGATTGCAAAGCATCATATTCAAGAGGCATTAAGCTATCGTAAATTTGAACGCTTTCAGCAATAAAATAAAAAACGGTAAAATGCGATGAAGAAAATAGGTGCCCAAGCCCTAATATTAATATTGTTTTTGTGGGGAAAGTTAAGTTTTAAAACAGCGCAGCGTATTGGGGCGATGATTGGGATATTACTTTATTATTGTAAAAGCGATATGCGTCGAATAGCACGTATTAATATTGATAAATGCTTTCCGGAATTAAGTGACTATCATAAACGCAAACTGGTTAAGAAAACTTTACAACAAACCTGTATGACCGGTGCTGAAATGCCGGGAATCTTATTTAAAAATCCGCAAAAGCTGCTCAAACAAATTCAAGTGGTGCATGGTGGGGATATTTCACAACGCTTATATGAAGAAGGTCGTGGTGTTATGGTTGTTGCACCTCATTTGGGAAGTTATGAAATTGCCTCGATGTATTATTCAAGCAAATATCCTTCGGCGATGTTATACACACCACCGAAGATAAAAACACTGGATAAGCTGATTTTGCGTGCGCGTTCACGCTTATGTGAAAACATGTCACCTGCCAATCAAAAAGGTGTGAAAATGTTATTTAAAGCCCTAGCAAAAAAGCAAGTCATTGCCATGCTAACGGATCAAGTCCCAGTTGATGCTGGAGGTACTTATGTTGATTTCTTTGGCAATCCTGCCAAGACGATGAATTTCGCTGGGAAATTATATGAGCGCTACAAGCCTGCAGTTGTGTTAAGCTATGCCGTTAGAAATTCTGATGGCAAAGGTTTGACACTGTTTAATGAGGACTTGGAGCCTTTGATTAAGCACTATCAAGCAATTGATGGTATTGAAGATCCAGTGGCTTATGCTTTTACCAAGCGCTTTGAGGAAATTATTCGCCAATATCCAGAGCAATATCAGTGGACGTATAAACGCTTTAAATATCACCCTGATGGGATTGATTATTACAAAAAGGATAAAAAATGAGAACATTGTTTTTAGACGCCTTACAAGGCAAGCCTGTGACACAAACACCGATGTGGATTATGCGCCAAGCTGGGCGCTATTTGCCTGAGTATCGTAAGACGCGTTCACAATTTAGTGATTTTATGCAGATGTGCCGCCATGCTGAAGCTTGTTGTGAAGTAGCTTTGCAACCTTTGGATCGTTATGATTTAGATGCATCCATTGTCTTTTCAGATATTTTAACGATTCCTGAAGCAATGGGTATGGATCTTAAATTTGTCAGTGGTAAAGGGCCAATCTTCTCCTCGCCATTGACAACTTTAGCAGATGTTGAGCGCTTAGATACTCAAGGTGCTATTGATAAATTGCATTATGTGTTCAATGCAGTTTCAACCACTAAACAGGCAATTAAAGATCGTGTGCCATTAATTGGCTTTAGCGGTAGCCCTTGGACGTTAGCGGCTTACATGGTTGAGGGTCAGGGTTCAAAACAGTTTACGCAGTTACGTAAGATGCTTTATAGCGCACCAGAAGTATTGAATAAGTTGTTGTCTGATCTAAGTGTTGTAATTATTGATTATCTGGATGAACAGATTAAAGCGGGAGCTGATGCTGTGATGATCTTTGATACATGGGGTGGTATGTTGGCACAAGGCAACTATGCAGCCTTTTCATTGAATTACATGCAAAGGATTACAGCTGAGCTTAAAAAACGTCATCCGCATGTGCCGGTGACACTTTTTACCAAAGACGGTGGTTTGTGGTTAGATCAACTGATTAAAACCGACTGTGATGGCATTGGTATTGATTGGAGTATTGATGTAGCACGTGCAAGACAAGTCGTTGGCAATGAATTTGCATTGCAAGGCAACTTAGATCCTGCGGCACTTTATGGCAGTGATCAAAGTATTATTGACTCGGTAAGAAGCATCGTCACAAGTCAAGCACCATATAGTCGCTTTGTCTTTAATCTAGGGCACGGCGTATATCCAGACATTTCACCGGATAAAGTTAAAATAATGGTTGATGCAGTGCGTGAGTTCGGTGCCAAAAATTGAGTGAATTAGAGATTAGAAACTGAAGTTAAAAAGATATAAAAATAAAAAATAACGATAGAAACATAGCGATGAAGAAAATAAAAAGATTTGAATTTAAACGCAACCCTGAAAGCAATGAAATGTGGGTTGAAACTGATTTGCATGGTAAGAGTTTATTAACGCTTGCCTCTTTAAATAAGGGGACTGCCTTTAGTGAGCGTGAGCGTCAAGAATTTGGCTTGTTGGGTAAATTACCTTTCCAGATTGAATCATTGGAAGAGCAAAAAACGCGTGCCTATCAGCAGTATAAATCTTTCAGGAGTAACATCGGGCGCTATAGTTTTTTAAAGAACTTGCACAATATCAATGAGACATTGTTTTATCGATTAGTGCGCGATAACCTCAATGAAATGTTGCCAATTATCTATACACCAACAGTTGGTGAGGCAGTGATGCGCTATAGCGAGCAATTCTTGTCTCCTCGAGGACTTTATATTGCTTATCCAGATCGCTATAAAATGCGCGAGATTCTACGTAATCGTACCAATTCAGATGTTGATATTCTTGTAGTCAGTGATGCGGAAGGCGTGTTAGGGATTGGTGATCAAGGTGTTGGTGGTATTGAAATACCGGTTGCTAAGTTGATGGTTTATACGCTGTGTGCTGGCATTAATCCTGGGCGTTATTTACCGGTGTTTTTAGATGCAGGCACCAATAATAAAAAGTTATTAGAAGATCCGTTATATCTTGGTTGGCGTCATCAGCGTGTGCGCGGTGAGCAGTATGATGAAATGGTTCAGTTATTTATTGAGGCAGTTCAAGATGAAATGCCAGAGATATTCCTACATTGGGAAGACTTTGGACGTGATAATGCGCGTAAGAATTTAGTAAAATATCAAAATGAAATTTGTAGCTTTAACGATGATATGCAAGGTACTGCTGCCGTTGCGTTAGCAGGTTTGATCTCAGCGTCAAAACGCTCAGGCTTGAAGTTTAATCATCAGAAATTTGTGATCTTTGGTGCGGGAACGGCAGGCTTAGGTATTGCCGATGAGATTGTGGCAGCACTTGTGCACTCAGGTTTGACAAAAGAAGAAGCTTATCAGCACTTTTGGTGTATTGATAAATATGGTCTATTGATCGATGATCAGGAAATGATGGACTTTCAACGACCTTATGCCTGTACGCGTGAGTCGGTTAAAGGGTGGGGGACTGATGATAAGGGACGCATTACGCTTTCGGAAGTTGTCAAACAAGCAAAGCCAACAACCTTAATTGGCTGTTCAGGTGTTGCTGGTGCATTTACAGACGATGTTATTTTGTCTATGGCTGAGAATAATGATCGCCCGATTATCTTCACCTTATCGAATCCAACGAGTCGTTGTGAGCGTGTGCCGCAGGATATTATTCGTTTAACTGAAGGGCGTGCGCTTATTGCCACAGGTAGTCCATTTGATGATGTTGGCTATAAAGGCAAGGTTTATCGTATCGCGCAATCAAATAATGCCTTGGTTTTCCCTGGCATTGGTTTAGGAATCGTTGCAATTGCTGCCAAGCGCTTTACCGATAATATGCTATGGGCAGCATGCAAGGCATTAGCAAATTACTCAACCCAAGATGATGCGTTATTACCAAAACTAAGTGAGGCATACAGTGTTAGCCGTCAGGTGGCATTTGCTGTAGCGCGTCAGGCGATTGAGGATGGTGTCGCTCAAGATGTTGATGATATTTGGCGCAAGATTGATCAAGTTATTTGGGAGCCGAAGTATTATCCGTATTATTTTAAGTCATAGTTTTTTCAAGGGTGTTTAACATGAAATTATCAGTTTTTATCGCAACGAGTTTAGATGGCTATGTTGCAAGAGTAAATGGGGGTATCGATTGGCTAATGAAGTTTAATGCTTCTTTACCTGTTGATGAGGATTGTGGTTATGCTGATTTTATCAGAGCTATTGATACAATCGTACTGGGTAAAAACTCGTTTAATAAGGTATTAGAGTTTGATCAGTGGCCATACACTAATAAAAGAGTGATTGTTATGGCTAGAAGTGATGTGATTGTTCCTGACGCTTTGAAGAATAAGGTTTCAGTATTTTCAGGAACACCAAAAGAACTGATTGGATCACTTAATATCATGGATGCTAATAATTTGTATATTGACGGTGCTTTGATTATTCAGTCTTTTCTGAATGAAGGGTTAATTGATGAGCTTATAGTAACTGTTGTCCCAACCCTTCTTGGTGAAGGTAAAGCTTTGTTTGGCAGAGTTAATCAAGATATCAACTTAAAGCTTGTAGATGTTAAAAAGTATGAGTTTGATGCAGTTCAATTAAAGTACACTGTCATTAAATGATTTTTACAATCTGTAAGGGATATCGCTAATACTTTTTGATGAGTTATTTAAGCCATCATCATCAAGATGGTAACTATATAAAATGATTGGGTAAATTTGATGGTGCCCGGGGCCGGAGTCGAACCGGCACGAGAGTTAAGTCTCGAGGGATTTTAAGTCCCTTGTGTCTACCAATTTCACCACCCGGGCAAAGACTTGTTCTGTGGAGGCTGAGACCGGAATCGAACCGGTGTCCAAGGCTTTGCAGGCCTCTGCATAACCACTTTGCTACCCAGCCAACTGGAGCGGGAAACGAGGTTCGAACTCGCGACCCCAACCTTGGCAAGGTTGTGCTCTACCACTGAGCTATTCCCGCAGAACAGGATCAGATTATAAGGACTAAAGCCCTAATGTCAATTGTATTTTTTGAGTTTTCATACGTTTATTAACGAATTTTTCTTAAGTGTACAAATGCGCTACAGAATATACTGACTTAAGTCACGATCTTTGACTAAATCACCTAGCTTTTCGTTCACATAATCACTGGTAACATTAAAGGTTTTTTCAGTGCGATCAGAGGCATCAAAGGATACTTCTTCTAATAACCTTTCTAGCACGGTATGCAAGCGTCGAGCACCAATATTTTCTACCTCTTCATTGACACGAAATGAAATCTCGGCAATGCGTCTAACAGCCATTTCTTCAAAGATGATTTCAATACCTTCAGTACCTAGTAGGGCAACATATTGTTTGATTAATGAATAATCAGGTTCGGTGAGAATGCGCACGAAGTCTTCAACTTCAAGTGATCTTAGTTCAACACGAATTGGCAGACGCCCTTGAAGCTCAGGAATTAAGTCAGATGGTTTGGCGACATGGAATGCGCCAGAGGCGATAAACAATATGTGATCTGTTTTGATCATGCCGTGTTTAGTAGTGACTGTTGAGCCCTCAACCAATGGTAATAAATCACGCTGAACACCTTCACGTGATACATCGCCACCACGCTGATCTGATTTTTTGCATACTTTGTCAATTTCATCAATAAATACAATACCATTTTGCTCAACGGCTTCAATGGCCTTAAGCTTGATATCATCTTCATTGACTAACTTGCCAGCTTCTTCGTCTTGTAGTAATTTCAAAGCATCTTTAACTTTGATTTTGCGACGTTTTTTGCGTTCATCACCCATTGATGAAAATAAGCTTTGCAGTTGATTGGTCATGTCTTCCATACCAGGAGGTCCCATGATATTCATCTGAGGTGCTGCCATGGCAATATCGATTTCAATTTCTTTGTCATTAAGCTCGCCTGTGGCAAGTTTTTTTCTGAAAAGTTGACGTGTTGTACTTTCAGTTTTTTGCTCGACTTCAACGGGTTCATTGGCAAAGCCTACTTTGCTTTCACGAGCTGCAGGCAATAGCGCATCTAATATACGCTCTTTTGCCAACTCTTCAGCGCGTGCTGCGACTTTAGTTTTCTCTTGCTCACGATACATCTTGATTGAGATATCTGCTAGATCACGGATGATTGAATCAACATCCTTACCAACATAGCCTACCTCAGTAAATTTAGTTGCTTCAATTTTGATAAATGGCGCATTGGCAAGCTTTGCCAAGCGTCGTGCAATCTCTGTTTTACCAACACCTGTCGGACCAATCATTAAAATATTTTTAGGCGTTACTTCTTGGCGCATGCCATCTTCAAGCTGCATTCTGCGCCAGCGGTTTCTAAGCGCAATCGCCACGGCTTTTTTTGCATCTTTTTGACCGATGATAAAGCGGTCTAATTCACTGACAATTTCTTTAGGTGTCATTTGTGACATGATTTCTATCCCCTTAGTCAATTATACGGCTGCTTTGTTAGCAAGCTTTTCAATGGTTAAGTTATGATTGGTGTAAATACAGATATCAGCGGCAATATTAAGACTCTTTTTAACAATTTCATATGCCGAAAGATCGGTGTTATCGACCAAGGCATGTGCCGAGGCCTTAGCAAAAGCAGAGCCTGAACCAATCGATAAAATGCCTTTTTCATCAGCCGCCATGACATCACCGACGCCTGAGATCAAGAGTGATTTATTTTCATCAGCGACAATGATCATCGCCTCAAGCTTGCTCATCATACGATCTAGACGCCATTCACGCACCATTTCAACGGAAGCGCGTTCAAGGTTGCCTTGATAGAAGTCAAGCTTTTGCTCAAATTTTTCAAATAAGGTAAATGCATCTGCTGTTGATCCAGCAAATCCAGTTAATACTTTACCATTACTTAATTTACGCACTTTGATGATATTGTCTTTTGCAACCGTATTGCCTAGTGTTGCTTGACCGTCGCCACCAATGACGACTTCATCACCACGACGCACGCACAAAATTGTGGTGCCTTTCATTTCTAACATAGTTTCCCCGCTTAAATGGTTGGGTTTGTAAAAACATGATCGCTATAGATTGCGCTTAAGAGAAAAATTACAAGGTTTTATTTAAAAAGATTTAACTGTATTCAAAAGGTTGGACATTTGTATTTGGTTTTACCGTAGGGGTGTATAGCATACACCCTGAAAAATATACTTTTATCCTAGCTGATTAAAAGTTTTGGCTTGGTATCAACAGGTACTGAAGTTTAGAGTTTTAAACATTGAATTATGAATCAGTCGATCTAATTGCTAGCTCATGCAATTGAGCTTTTAAGC
>NZ_JBQAJM010000019.1:0-47807 GCF_052030685.1 Cysteiniphilum sp. 19S12-1 | reverse complement strand
GCTTAAAAGCTCAATTGCATGAGCTAGCAATTAGATCGACTGATTCATAATTCAATGTTTAAAACTCTAAACTTCAGATACTTGAATTAACCATGGCAGAAACTTGCGTTGTATCTTTTGTGATATTACTCTGCACGTTGTATTGTGCTAATTTATTGGCGCTATTGATAGAGACAAATCCACTGCTATTATCTTCACTATAGTTAAGCGTTGCATTACTGCTTAAATAAGCGTTTGGACTACTATAGTGTGAGTAGTAAACCGAAGCTGATTGATTAAATTTGCCTTGTGTTTGACCATCATCCATATAGTCAGAGCTGGCACTAACGTTCCAACGACCTTGCGTAAAGTAAAAGCGAATACCTGCTTGAATTAAGTGATCATGATCTGTCTTTACCGCTGAGAATGTCATATCAGCACTTAAACCTGAAGTACTAAATAAATTTCGAGAAAGACTGACACCATAACGATTCTGATGCGTGATCGTATTCCAACTGTGTGATAAAGATGTACTGACACCTAACCATGTAAAGCTTAAGTTGTTTTGCAATTGCAACTGTTGACCACTTGGCAAAGGATTAAAAAGCCGTGGTTTAGGCATTAATGCGTCATTATTATCAATAACGCCTAGAATATTGCTATACCAACTGATATTACCAAAGTTCCAACTACCAGTAATTGCTGAGGCATATTTATTAACATTTGAAACAGTGTTATACCATGACAGCCTTAAGTTACCACCCAATAAACTATCTAAGCCAAATGTCGCATAGATATCGTCAAAATTAGACAGCATATTCCCTGTTAATGCCAATCGGTTATTTAAACTCTGCGTCCATTTTGCGTTAAAAACGGGTTCATCGGTATAGCTTTGAGGATAGTAAAAATGTTCATTACTATTAATCGTTTTTTGCAAATAGCCCAATGCAAATTGATAGTTTGGTTTGTCTACTTCAGGAATCAATGAAAACTTTGTAAAAAACTCACGTGATACAGTTTTTTTATTAAACTGATCAATCACTTCAATCGTAATATTATATGACCCATCTGGAAAGCTGTAGGTATCAAGCTTCTGCTTCCCTGCTGGTAATTGCTGGGCGTAAATCAATTGATTATCTTTATAAACACGCACTTGCGAATTTGTTGTCAATAATACCTCTACTGGCGTGCCTGAGTTACTCGTGCTATAGCTATAGACTTCATTATTGTTGCGCATACTCATACCAATAATGTTTTGCTGAGCAAGGATATTATCCCCTGCCGTTATTGTTGTTCCTGCTGAAATTAAGGCAGGATTCCAATAGTAGCGCAAAGTTAAGTTATTAATGCTCAACGTTGTGTCATTATCACTGCGCTGCGAGACTTTCTGCTCAAGTGCTGGGGTTACTAACAAGCTAGCATTGCCATAATTAAAATATTGATTGGTATTTAGATTAAGACTACTATCGTTAAAATCCGTTGTTGAATAGAGCAAAGAAGAATTATTAAAATACGAAAAACTAGACGTCGATGACGCAAGCATTGGATTAATTGGCCCATTAGTGCTTTCTAGAAACTTAGGATTAATAAAAACATACAAATTAAGATTGCTCGGGTTAAAAATCACACCCGCTATTTCAGGTGTCAGCGCCTCACAAATATTGCCATAGCCTACACTTTTAGGCGCATCTAATTTGCATAGCCTTTCACTATGGTTAGGTAGCTTTTGTGATAATACTTCAAGCACTTTTTGTTTATTCGCATCAGATAGCGTAGGAACTCTATTAATAACACTTACAGGATTAATTATTTCAATCGTAGCATCATCAAATTTAACCATAGTCGTTGCGACGATACGTCCATTGATATACACCGGCACATTCATCGTTGATATTGCTTGATAATTTTCAAATCCTTTAGGAATGCTTTCATCCTCAATTGCACGAATTTCAGCAAAAGCAAATCCACCTTGCAACGCAGCCAGTAGATACATAACGCTTTTTTTATGCTGAAATACCATTTTCTATCCATTTTATTATGTGTTTTGATATGAGCACATAATATAAAGTGATCAAAATAAAATCAGCACATAAAGCATTAATCTATTTTATAAGGTCATTAAGTGTTTAAATACTAATTGGTTTTTTTTTAACCTAATCATCACGTATGATATAAGCATGATCAATAGCAACAGGTACTCGAATGAAGATTGTAGCAACTATCATCACGGTTATGTTGAGCTATGCAACAGGCGTCAGTCATGTTGTGACAACGGGACTAAATTACTCTATCCCCTCACGACTAGACTTCACCCTAAGTCCAATTACCGGAAGCATTCATTCCAATAGTCAAAGTGTTTACACCAGTGATGTGATGTTTAACCAAAACAACCGCTATAACCCAAGTGACCGTTATGGTTTGGTCATTAATGCATTTAATAGTAACTTTCTACCGTTGAAAGAAGATAATAGTGTCGTCATTCCGTTAGGAAAGATCGATCACGGAGAGGCCGAAGTTGGCATAAGCCATATCGCTTTTTTAAATGCGCAAAATAACCGATTGAACTTAGTCAATGGCAGAAACAACGCCAATTGTGCCATTGTTGATAATCAGTTGTCATTTTTTGCGATAGGACAACCAATCAGCTGTGAGCTTGAATTTAGTGGGCAAGCCCTTGTTGAACATTTCAAGCGTATGGAGCTAACCTTCAAAGCGGCTAAAATGACCCAAGAACAATACACAGGAGTATTATATGTTACGATCAAAAAAACATTATAAATTGCTCTGCATCATTAGCGGCAGCTATTTAGCGCTATCAAGCTTTGGATATGCTCACAGCTTAGGTGAACCACAACTTGTTATTGACACGCCCAATGCAACGATTAATTTTAACAGTGGTTACTATGACCAAGTAAGCTTAACAGCGCATACTGCCAACATCTTTGAGGATAAAAACTATCGATTAACTATCACACCACAGGTACCGAATCAATTTACCTCAATCACACAAGATGGTAAAAAAGTTTATGGCCTCGGGTTAGATAATTTACACAATGCACACACGGGTGCTGTTGTGTCATTGATTCGTTTTGAAGACAGTCAAAGCAATAGCATTGTGCCAATAAATACAATTAACTCAGCATTGTGTCAGTATAACGGTGGTCTTCAAGGCATTATTTTTAATACCACACAATCATCAGGCAGTTGTGACATGGTGTTTTCTGGCACAACACTTGCTAACTTAAATCGTATCATTCTTAATGTTTCAGCAAATGATACGATTGAGGGGCATTTCAACCTTAATATTAATTGGTCACTGCAAGTGATTTAAATGATAAAGTTAAAAGGAGATATCGATGTTTAAACAATTTTTAAAGCTTGGTTTATTTGGTTTACTGCCACTACAATTTGCGATTGCAGGCATATCAGTTACGCCACTTGTGATCAAACATAAGTCAACGAACACTCAGTCTTATGTTGATATCAAGGTTAAAAACGAAGGTGATAAATCTGCTTATGTTGAGGTTATTGCCAAGAAGTTCGATACCAATATAGGGAAGTTTACGCCCTTTGATGGTTCAATTGATCCAAAGAAATTTGGCATGATTGTCTCTCCGCCAAAACTGGTCATTCCTGCCAAACAGACTCGTATTGTACGCGCTAATTTATTAAATAAAGATGTAACCACAGAAGAGGCTTATACACTTACTATTAGCCCCGTTGTTAATGACATCAAAGGCTTTACTGGTGTCGATGATAAAGATACGGTCAGTGGCGTTCAAGTTGTGGTTTCTTATAAAGTGCAGTTATTTAATCAGCCTAAAGAAATTCATAAAGCACTAGATTATCAGTATAAAGACGGTCTGCTTACTGTAAAGAACACCGGCAACAGCTATAGTGTCTTGCGCAATATGTATGCTTGTGATAAAGACTTTAAGACATATGATTTATTACCTCAGAACAATCAAGATAAACAAAGTAAGTCAAAAACTGACGATAAACTTGCCTCATCTTCAGAAATCAAAGGATGCAAGGCTCTTGGCAGTGAAGTAGTTTATGCCGGAGAAGAAAAAACCTTTACGGTGGATCAAGGTAAGCAAATTGTATTTTATGAAAACAAGTCCTCTAAACTGCACAAGTACTTATAGCCGACTTAATCCACGGACAAAACGCTTGCTCTTCTTCATGGGCTTCCATAGTTTATATTTGTACACCTTATTTAGAAATAACCACAACTTTAACTGTTGCTAATTTCTTAAGATAATGCCGCTACCATCACCCATCATTTTCAAAAGCTGATTTGCACTATGCTTTATTTGATAGTAAGTATAAAATAGCCACTATCTTTAGAAAATGGACTGTTGTATGCGGCATAAAGCACGTAAATTCTTAAGACAAATGCCAGTAGGCGCTGTTAAATTTATTCTTAATCGTTACCGCCCTTATCGTGGCGCGGGGATCAGAACCTTACATATTGCCAAAGACTATCGCTATATCAAGGTTGCGATGCCACTAAAATGGCATAATCGAAATTATTTTGGCACACACTTTGGTGGCTCTCTGTTTGCAATGACCGATGCCTTTTATCCGCTAATGCTTAGTCATATTTTAGGCAATGACTATATTATCTGGGATAAGGAATCGTCGATAAAGTACATCGCGCCTGGCAAATCAACAGTATACTGTGAGTTTCGCTTAAGTGATGAAGATATCAATCAAATCAAGCATCAAACCAGTGTTAATGGCAAAATATATTTCCAGAAAGAGATCGAGATACATGATCAAGATAAACAAACTATTGCACGTGTTTTGCGCACTATTTATATCAAAGACAAAAGGTTTGTTAAACCAGATTAAGCATAATGCATCCTATGAGTGCCCATTACTTATAACGATCACCCACTTTGGCAGATGCCTGCCATTGCATAAAATCAAGCACTTCTTTGTCGCCCTCTTTTGGCGCCCATTGCACAAAATCATTCTCTAATGTTGGCGTAAAAGGACCAGGTTTCACCTCAAAAAATAATGCCTCATCAGTTATTGCATATAATGAATGCCATGTGTTGGGTGCCATCTCAAACCCCAAAGTATCGCCATCTGCGCCCAGTACAAATTGGTCAATCACAACAGCTTCATTATCATAAATAAGCACACCTATCTGACCTTTAAGCGCTATGATCAACTCCCATTTATGCGATTCTGAGTGCCTGTGCGGACGAATATAAGTGCCCTTTTGAAGATGGATAGCTAACCGATTGACGGAATCTGATAGCTCAGGATGGAAATTGTGATGTGCGCGTAAACGCGGTGACTCCTTGGCGTTTTGCGCCATTTGAGTCATTAACGCATGATCAATTTTTTTCATATAAGTACAAATCCTATTTCAAAAGAGACTCACTTTAAACTTTTGATAAATGCTAACACTTCCTCAACATGCCCTGGCACTTTGACTTTACGCCATTCTTTGATAAGTTTGCCTTCCATATCAATCACAAACGTGCTGCGCTCAATGCCCATATATTTTTTACCAAACATGCTTTTTTCTTTCAGCACGGCAAATGCCTCACATAGCTCTTTTTCAGTATCAGCAATAAGCTCAAACGGCATATGATATTTTGCCTTGAACTTCTCGTGTGAGTTTAAGGTATCTTTTGACACACCGAGGATCGTAGCATTAACTTTGACAAAATCTTTATAATGATCGGTAAAACCAATACTTTCCGTCGTGCATCCTGGTGTGCTATCCTTTGGATAAAAGTAAATCACCAAATAATTGCCACGGTAATCATCAAGTGTAAATATTTTATTTGAGGTCATTGCCACCTGCGGCAAGCTTATTTTTTCACCCACTTGCAAAGTCATCTTGCATACTCCTAAACTTTGATTATCATGAACACCTGTGTACTTTAACAAAGATAATCTTGAGATAAAGCATGTTACAACAAAAACCTTTTATTTTAGATCCCATCAAAGCTGCTAAAGAAGGCATGGTGCTTAATCAAACCTTTAGTTTTTCGCATCTTGCTTCATTGCATGAATGTATTGTTGATGGAACTTATGATTTTCAGCTTAACCTTAAATTTCATTTTGAAAACAACAAGCCACTACTTGATGGGCAACTTGCTGGCAAGGTGACACTCATTTGCCAAAGAACACTTGAACCTTTTGAATTTCGCTTTGATGATCCGGTTAAACTTGGTTTTGTGACAGATGATCGTTTTTTTAAAAACTTCCCAGACACTTATGATCCTTACATCTATAAAGACAATCAAATCAACCTCGTTGAGCTACTAGAAGAGGAAATCTTACTGTCTATTCCGATGATCCCAAAAAAATCACTTAATGATTGTCAAACTGAACAAAATACGTCATACTATGGCGTTTTTGAAACTAGCGACACCGAAAAGCAGGACAAACCGAACCCGTTTTCTGCTTTAAAAGAGCTAAAATTTACAAAGAAAGATTAATATTAAAGTAGTGAAATAGGAGAATTAATAATGGCTGTACAGCAAAACAAAAAGAGTCGTTCAAGAAGAGATATGCGTCGTTCACACGATGCATTAACTGCTTCAGCGCTTTCAACTGATAAAACAACAGGCGAAATGCACTTGCGCCATCATGTGTCTGCAAACGGTTACTACAAAGGCAAGAAAGTAGTTGCTGTTGCCTCTGATGATGAATAGAATAACTGCACGATAAGGCAATTATTCTGTATTACTGTGACCAGTTCAATATCTTATAAAATATCTATTGATGCCATGGGTGGTGACCATGGATTAAAAACCACCATTCCAGCCTGCTTATCGGCGCTAAAAAAATTTCCTGATTTACATATCTGCCTCGTTGGTATCGCCAAAGATATCGAGCAATTCTTAACCTCACACAAAACACCATATGATACGACACGCTTATCGATTGTTAATGCCAATGAAATTGTCGAGATGGACGAATCCCCTGCATTGGCGCTTCGCAATAAAAAAGACTCATCAATGCGCGTTGCCATTAATCTTGTTAAGAGCGGCGATGTTGACGCGTGCGTTAGCGCGGGCAACACGGGTGCTTTGATGGCAACCTCAAAGTTTGTATTAAAAACACTCAATGAAATTGATCGCCCAGCAATTGTGTATGCGATTCCCTCGTTAGATCGCAAAACCAAGAAAATGAATCCAGTCTATATGCTAGATTTGGGGGCCAATGTGAACTGCTCATCTGAGCAGTTGTTTCAATTTGGCATTATGGGTTCTGTGTTAGCTGCAAATCTTAAGGGCACTGAGCGCCCACGTGTTGCCTTGCTTAATATCGGTGAGGAAGAAATGAAAGGCTTAGACAGCATCAAGCAAGCAGCCAAAATGCTACAAAACTGTGATCACATCAACTATATCGGCTATGTCGAAGGCAATGATATTTTCTCAGCTAAAGCTGACGTGATTGTTTGCGATGGTTTTGCCGGAAATATCGCCCTTAAAACAATGGAAGGCACGGCCAAGCTCATTGCAGACATGCTCAAAGATAGTTTTAACAACAGCATTTTCTCCAAGCTTGCGATGCTGTTGAGCGCACCAGTACTGACAGGACTTAAACGCAAACTTGACACCAACCAATATAATGGCGCATCCCTGCTTGGTTTAAGAGGTATTGTGATTAAAAGTCATGGTGGTGCTTCAGCTGAAGCTTTTGAAACTGCCATTTACGAGGCAATCAAAGAAATCAAATACAATATCCCGCAAAAAACGCAGGCGCAAATTGAGCGCATTATGCAATCTTAAGGCTAAGAACAATGTTTGCAAAGATCACTGGCACTGGCAGCTACTTACCCGCCAAAGTACTACATAACACAGATATTGCTAAGATGGTTGACACCTCTGATGAATGGATCACACAACGCGTTGGTATCAAGCAACGTCATATTGCCAATGAATCAGAAAGCACAGCATATATGGCAATTGAAGCTGCCAATAACGCCATGAGTATGGCAAACATTCAAGCTCAAGACATTGATCTTATTATCGTTGCCACAGGCACCGCAGACTATATCATGCCATCAACTGCGAGTATCGTGCAAACACAAATAGGCGCACCTTGTTGTCCGGCATTTGATATCAGCGCTGCATGCAGTGGCTTTGTTTATGCTGTTGATATTGCTAAGCAATATATTGAAAATGGTAGTGCTAAAAACGCCTTAGTCATTGCTTCTGAGCGTATGTCGCGTACACTGGATTGGCAAGATCGCTCAACTTGTGTCCTCTTTGGTGATGGCGCTGGTGCAATTATCCTAAGCCAAAGCATTGAGGCAGGTATTATTGCCTCAACTCTTTATTGTGATGGTGAAGGCAAAGATATG
This sequence comes from Cysteiniphilum sp. 19S12-1, assembly GCF_052030685.1. Lineage (NCBI taxonomy): Bacteria > Pseudomonadati > Pseudomonadota > Gammaproteobacteria > Thiotrichales > Fastidiosibacteraceae > Cysteiniphilum > Cysteiniphilum sp. 19S12-1. The sequence continues at coordinate 39,487 of NZ_JBQAJM010000019.1, read as the reverse complement.
TTACATATCCCAGGACTTTTAAGTAAAACACCATTTACCCAAGGTCAATATCATGCCATGTTACACATGGAAGGCAATAAAGTCTTTAAAAAGGCTGTTTCTAAGCTTAGCGATCTGGTATCTGATTTACTAACTAAAGCCAATATGTGTGACTCAGACATTGACTGGCTAGTTCCCCATCAAGCCAACTACCGCATTCTTGAAGCAACTGCCAAGAAGCTTAATATGCCGATGTCACAGGTGATCATCACCCTTGAAAACCATGGCAACACGTCTGCGGCCTCCATTCCTCTAGCGCTTGATCATGCTGTACGCAACAACCTAATAAAGCCGGGACAAACAATCCTGACTGAAGCCTTTGGTGCTGGTCTTGTTTGGGGTGGCTTCATTGCACAATTTTAACATGTCACAAAAAATCAACTGCAGTTGCCTTTGCCAACAAATCCGTTTTAGCTGTGATGCCAGAATATTATCAAATCAATGATTCCATCAAACAATACTCAGATTTCTTCGGCATTGATCGCAAATAACAATAAAGCACACTTGAAAAGCCTTACTGCATCATGCAGAATGCATCTAGTTTAAATTTATACTTTGATCGATATGGGTTTATTTAACCGCTTTAAACGTAGTAATGAACAAAAAATCAAACGTCCTGATGCTCACACTATTCAAGATAAAAAAATACAAGAAGACGTTGCAGCAGCAGAGCCTCAACAAGAAACTGTAAATGAAATAGAAACATCAACTGTTTCAATACCAGTTGAAGTTGAAGCTGAACCTAAAGCAAATACTGATATTCAAATACCTGAGTCATCAGCATCCTCTAGCACAAATACACCAACAATAGACAATAAAGAAAAAACCGTTGTAATTGAAACATCTAATAATGATAAACGTGGATTATTTGCGCGTTTAAAAGATGGTTTGAAAAAAACACGCTCAAAACTCGGTGGTGGCATTGGTGATTTACTCTTGGGTAAAAAAGTCATTGACGATGATCTAATCGATGATATTGAAATGCAGCTACTAACCGCAGATATTGGCGTTGAAGCAACCCAAGAAATCATGGAGACGGTGCGTAATAAAGTCAGTCGCAATGAACTACAAACCATGGAAGCACTTACTGATCTTATTAAAGAGAAGCTCAAAGAAATTATCACACCTGCTGAAAAACCATTAGTAATTGATAGCACACATAAGCCATATGTTATTCTAATGATTGGTATTAATGGTGCTGGCAAAACGACAACGATTGGCAAACTGGCTAAGAAGTTCCAAACCGAAGGTAAATCGGTTATTTTAGCAGCAGGTGACACCTTTCGTGCAGCTGCGGTTGAACAACTTCAAGTGTGGGGTGAGCGCAACCATATCCCCGTCATTGCCCAACACACAGGGGCAGATAGCGCTTCAGTTATCTATGATGCAGTACAAGCAGCCAAATCAAGAAGTATTGACATTGTCATCGCCGACACTGCAGGGCGCTTGCACAACAAAGATAGTCTAATGGAAGAGCTTAAGAAAGTTGCTCGTGTGATGAAAAAGCTTGATGATACGGCACCTCACGAAGTTATGCTTGTATTAGACTCTGGTACCGGACAAAATGCTATTATGCAAGCAGACGTATTTAACAAAATTCTATCAGTTACTGGTATTACGCTCACAAAAATGGATGGCACAGCCAAAGGTGGTGTGATTTTCGCAATTGCTAAAAAGCTTCAATTGCCTATTCGTTTTATTGGTATTGGAGAGAAGATTGATGATCTTCGCCCATTTCACGCAGATGACTTTATTGACGCACTATTTAGCCAAGATTAATGCATCTGTAATATTTCTCTGGCATACTACCGCAAAAAATAAATACTTAATTTTCAATGAAACATACAGGACTTTTTGAACGCACGGCTATTCTTGTCAATGATAATGGTATTGAACGACTAAAAAACTCACATGTATTGCTTGCCGGTGTCGGTGGCGTTGGCTCCTTTGCTGCGGAAGCACTAGCACGCGCGGGCATTGGTGAAATCACATTAATTGATCATGATGTTGTCTCACCATCTAATCTTAATCGCCAATTAGTCGCACTGAACTCAAATATTGGCATCAAAAAAGCCCAAATCATGCGTGAGCGCATTTTGGATATTAACCCTAATTGTAAGGTTAATATTGTTGATGACTTTATTCGTAAAGATGATATGACACCTATATTTGACAAACCCTACGACTTTGTTATTGACGCCATTGATAGTCTTGTGTGCAAGGTTGCTTTTGTTGCTTATGCGCATAAACAGGGTTACAAGGTCATCTCAAGCATGGGTGCTGGTGGCAAGCTTGATCCTACACAGATTAAAGTCGCTGATATCTATCAAACAAGCATGTGTAAACTCGCTAAATTCGTGCGCATTCGCTTGCGTCGCCTGAAAGTTAAAAAAGGGATTCTTGCCGTTTACTCAACCGAGAGCTCATTACCTCCGCTTCCACCCGAGCCTGTTGGTGGCGATAGTCGTGATCGTGCCGTTAATGGCACAATTAGCTACATGCCGGCATTGTTTGGTCTTACCATTGCTGGCATGGTGATAAAGCATCTTGTCGGTGGAAATCCACACACCAATCAATAATATAACTACCCCATTCTATAATTTATTTAACCTGTTGCATCGTTTGTTTACCTTTAAAGATTCGTGCGACACTCCCTGATAGCGCATAAACCATAAATATCACAAACAAAGTAACCGATGGATCAATAAAGATAATTGCGATAATAAATACAACAAACACCGTTTGCGTAAAAACCACTTTACCTTTTAGATCATAATCTTTGAAGCTTCTAAACTTAATATTACTCACCATCATCGCTGATAGATAAAGTGTGATAATCGTTGCGAAAAATGTTACCCATCCTTCAGCAGATGTATGCCCAAGCGTATTACAAAACCACACAAATCCAGCAATGGTGGCAGCAGATGCCGGACACGGCAAACCGGTAAAATAGCGTTTACTATCAGGGCTATTATCATCTAGTTGCGTATTAAAACGCGCCAGACGCAAAGCAACACATGCCAAATAAATAAATGCCACCGCCCAACCAAACTGATCTAAGTGCTTGACTGCCCAAAAATAGATAATTAAAGCAGGCGCCACACCAAAGGAAACAATGTCCGCTAATGAATCATACTCTGCACCAAACGCGCTTTGGGTATTGGTTAAACGCGCAACACGCCCATCTAATGAATCCATGATCGCGGCAACATAAATACACACTGACGCCAGTACAAAGTGACTGTTAAACGCAGCAATAATCGCATAAAACCCAGCGAATAAACTGGCTGAAGTAAATAAATTTGGCAGAATATAAATACTTTTACTGCGTTGTGTTACTTGCTTATCTAACGATTGATCATCTTTCATCGCATTATCCTTACACGTTACTTTTATTGCCTTTCACGACATCTTTAATCTAAAAATCATTAAGCTTAGCCTTTTTTACACCACCAAGCTTAGTTTGTTTTAATAACTTTGGTAAAGGGAAGGTCACTTCTTCCTTAACACCTTTAAAGTCGACAACGTACGCATCAGCAAAGTGTGTTTGCAAGAAACTGACCACTTGCTGCACCAGATACTCAGGTGCCGAAGCCCCTGCGGTAACACCTGCAGTATGCTTATGAGCAAACCATTCAAGATTAATATCATCTTTATTATCAATCAAATAAGCATCTACACCCTCTTTTTCAGCTAATTCACGTAAGCGATTTGAGTTAGAGCTATTTTTAGATCCTACTACCAAGAGAATATCAACCTCTTTAGCCAACTGCCTTACGGCATTTTGGCGATTCTGTGTAGCGTAGCAAATATCTTCTTTTTTCGGTGAACTGACTTCAGGATATTTAGCCTTTAATGCAGCAATAATATCTTTTGTTTCATCAACCGATAAGGTTGTTTGGGTTGCAAAAATAAGTCTTGTTGGATCTTGTACATCTAGGTTTGCCACGTCATCGACATTTTCAACCAAATAGATCTGACTGTAGTCATTTTTATATTGCCCAAGTGTACCTTCAACTTCAGGGTGCCCTTTGTGACCTATAAGCACACATTCAACACCAATATTGCTGGCTTTTTGCACCTCCCGATGCACCTTTGTTACCAATGGACAAGTCGCATCGTAAATTTTAAGCGCTTTGCGTTTAGCCTCTTCCTCTACTGCTTGTGAGACGCCATGCGCGCTAAAAATACATACCGCATAGTCTGGTACTTCATGTAATTCTTTAACGAAAATTGCCCCTTTTTCTTTGAGACTCTCAACCACCGCACGATTATGCACCACTTCATGGCGCACATAGACAGGATGTGGCTCTATTGCAAGCACACGTTCAACAACATCGACAGCGCGTGAAACACCTGCGCAAAATCCCCGTGGGTTGGCTAAAATAATTTTCATTAGGCAAATTCCTTATCTGAAATCTCTAAAATATCCACATCAAACAAAATCACTTGCCCTGATAATGGATGATTGAAATCAACCGTCACATCATGCTCATGAATCTCAACAATCACACCGGGCAACTCTGTTCCGTCCTTTTGTGAGAAGGCAACGATTAGACCTTGCTCTAATGCCATCTCTTCTGGGAATCTTTTTCTTGGCACCTCATAAATCATCGCAGGATGCTTTTGACCAAAGGCATCTTCAGGCATCAACATCATCTTACGATTCGCACCAACTTCTAACCCAATTAGCTCGTTTTCTACTTTTTCTGAAAACGTCTCTTTGCCCATTTGGAAAACATATGGGTGATCATAGTTTTTTGTATCTTCAGCAATAGATCCATCTTTTAAACGGATTTTAAAATGCATCTTTACAAAGCTATCTCTTTGTATTTTCATGGAATTCCTTTGCTTTAATTTTTTTAATTATTTTTTAATTATGCTTTTTTTGCTTTTCCCCAACATCTAGGCTAGAGTTTTAGCAGGTTACTAACGCGCACATTCTACGAGATTTATAAAAAATGCACAAATACTCCTTTGCACAACAAGCACCTCTTAATATGATTTCATATAAGCTGCTGCTGCCTATTACCTTTTTACTACTCTCGACGCTGCTCATCAAGCCTGTACAAGCCGAGTCTTTATATGACAAATATCATATTTTTTTTAGTAATTTCTATTTATCTAACATTCCTCTAAAGGATGCTGGCAAAATCATTGCCTCATCAAAAGGACAAGCGCTTGTAAGCTCTGGTGATACCGTTTATGTTTCTAAAACGAGTGAGGCACCTTTTTATTATGTTTTTTCACATGTAAATAGCATCCCTTACGCTGAGAACAAATACGATTATATTTTCAAACGCCTTGGCAAAGCTGAGTTTATTAGCAACTACCAAGGCACACTGGTACTGCGCATTATGAATATTACCCAAGAAATTAATATCGGAGATCATGCATTGCCTTCTGATTTAGTGCAAACAAAACTACCTCATGATGAAATTATCGCTGATAACAATATTAATGGTGAAGTCACACAACTAGAGGGTGAAGCCGATTTTGCTGGAACTTATCAATCTGTCTTAATCAATACAGGGCAAAATGCTGGACTTAAAATGGGCATGCGTGTTTATTTTGAATCACCTGCTAAAAAAATTGATGGTTATGCCATCCCAGGACAGCTTTTAGGGCAAGGATTTGTCTATCGACTTGCTAGTCATCATGCCATAGCACTTGTGACCGATGCCAAACAAGAAGTTATGATTGGCAGTACCGTATTAACTCAACTCCCCAAGTACCATGTCAAACATGAGCTTTAGTGTTTTACACACGATTCCTAGGTTTGCTTCTAAACACTACCAAAAACTTGTTAGCCTTAAAGTCAGTATTGATGACTTTCTTGCCAAACCACATCACTATCAGCAAGTTTTGCATTTAAGTCATGAAACGATTACTTTTATTCAAGAGCAGAAATTTACGCCTTATCTTAAGAAACTTGAAACATGGCTTGCCTCTTCTGACAAACATCATTTAATTCATCTTATTGATATAGCATTTCCTCCGCAATTAAAACAAATTAGCGATCCACCATTGAGCTTATATGCCATTGGCGATATTTCTCTTTTAAACACATTGCAACTAGCTATTGTTGGCACGCGCCAAGCCAGTCTTTACGGCAGTGAATGTATCAAAGCACTTATCCCACAACTTGTACAGGCTAGGCTCACCATCAATAGTGGCATGGCGCTTGGCATCGATACTTTGACACATCAAGAAACACTTAACTGCCATGGCAAGACCATTGCCGTACTTGGTACTGGGATTAATATCTGTTATCCGGCACAAAACCGTCATCTTTATGCTCAACTTCAAAACCACGGTTTGGTTATTTCTGAGTTTTTATTAGGACAAGCGCCTAAGCGCTTTCACTTTCCCAAAAGAAATCGACTGATTAGTGGCTTAAGTCTTGGTGTTGTTGTCATTGAAGCAGCGCACAAAAGTGGCTCACTGATCACGGCAATGCATGCTTTAGAGCAAAATCGCGATGTTTTTGCTATCCCTGGCAATATCTTTCACAGTCAGAGTCATGGCTGCCATAAGCTCATTCAGATGGGAGCGAAACTCGTTTGTTCAGCAGAGGATATCCTCGAAGAGCTCAACCTCAAACAAACACTCAATGCGTCGAAAACACCCTTTCAACAATCCTTATTACTCACCTGCGAGCAACAGCTTGTTTTTGACAGTATTGGCTCAAGTTGCACTACGATTGACAAAATTATCGACACGACCAACTTAACATACGCAAAAATAACTGGCATACTGTTTGAGCTTGAGATGGAAGCGCTTATTGGCGCAGTTCCTGGCGGATATAAACGAATCTAATAAGGTAACATGAACAACAAAGCCCCTATACTACAAGTTCTCATGTCGCTGTTTAGCGATTTGCCCTATTTCGATGGTGATATGGTCAAATTGACGAACTCACAAGAGATATTGCATGAATTGCAAAAAGCAGGTCTTGCGCCACAGGCGATTGAACAAGCAATTGCTTGGCTTGAGCGCTTTAGCAAATTCAATGATGAGCCAAGAGCAGACTATCACCCTGAAACCGTACGTGTCTTTACACCACAAGAAAAGGCGATTATTCCAACAGAAAGCCTGCGATTCTTGCTTGAAGCTTACTTAGCAGGCGATATTCAATCACATGAGCTTGAATTTATTATTGAACAAATCATATCCCTTGGCACGCACACCATTACTGAAGATCAATTCTTATGGGTGTTTGAAATGACCATTGCCAACCAAGAAGATGAACTCTTTGGTGGATTTATTCCCATAGAAGAAGTATTAACAAGATCTTTCCGTATTCATTAATCCTTACCCTGCTTTTTATTATTTTTCATTTTGCCTGCCAACATTGCGCTTAGCATTTATCGATCTATAATCATGATTGTCACCATATTATATCAAACAGCAAGGAGCTTATATGTTTAAAGTTATCACCAATAAAGATGGGCAAACACAAGAGATTCAAACATCACTGTCCGCGCATGCACTCATGGATAACCCACTGTTAAACAAAGGCACCGCCTTTAGTAAGGAAGAGCGTGATGCATTTGATTTACACGGCAAACTGCCAATTCAAGTTGAAAGCCTATCCTCACAACTGATGCGCGTCTATCGTCAGTTTCAGGAAAAAAATGACAATATTCAAAAAAATATTTTCCTAAACACCCTGCATGATAGCAACACGACACTCTTTTATAAATTTTGCTCGCAGCATATTGATGAAGTACTGCCAATTGTATATACACCAACGGTTGGCGATGCTGTTGAGCAATACTCTAGCGAATTCAGGCGTCCTGCTGGTGTTTACCTTGCCTATGATGAGCAAAAACAAATAGATAAGATCCTTGGTAATATTGCCAAAAAGCAACAGATTGATTTTATTATCGTTACCGATGGCGAGGCTGTACTTGGTATTGGCGATTGGGGCATTGGTGGCATGGATATTAGCATTGGCAAACTGATGGTTTATATTATTTGTGCCGGTATTAACCCTGCCAATGTTCTCCCTGTACAACTTGATGTTGGCACTAACAACCAAAAGCTACTGGATGATCCGATGTATCTTGGTGCGCGCCATCCACGTATTAGCGGCAAAAAGTATGATCAATTTATCGAGAAATTTGTCAGCAGTGTTAAAAGCCACTTTCCCAATGTCTATTTGCACTGGGAGGATTTCGGTCGGAATCATGCCCGAGCGATTTTAGAGACTTATCGCGATCAACTTTGTACATTTAATGATGATATGCAAGGCACAGGCATTGTTGCTACTGCTAATGTGATTTCAGCCATCAAAGCCACCCAAACTAAATTCACGGATCATAAAGTGGTCATGTTTGGTGCCGGCACCGCAGGCTGCGGCATTATGGATCAGATTCTTGATGCATTTATTGCCAGTGGCATGACAAGAAAACAGGCTTTGGATCGCTTTTATATTATTGATCGATTCGGTCTGGTTATTGATGATATGCCAGATTTACCAGACTTTCAAAAGCCCTATGCCAAATCAAGAAAGCAACTTAAAAACTGGAATATCAACAATCCTCAAAACATTTCACTGCTTGAAGTCGTGCAAAATGCTAGAGCCACGATTTTAATCGGATGCTCAACGGTTAAAGGGGCTTTTAACAAACCGATTGTCACCACCATGGCACAAAATATTGAACGCCCAATTATCATGCCATTATCCAATCCAAACTCACACTGTGAAGCAACACCTGAAGATCTTATCAACTGGACCAATGCCAAAGCTATTATTGCCGCAGGCAGTCCATTTGAACCTGTTATTTATCAAGGAAAGACTTACCAGATATCTCAAGGCAACAATGCCTTTATCTTCCCAGGACTTGGACTAGGTGCCATTGCTGTTAAAGCAACTAAGATGTCTGATGGCATGATTCGTGTTGCCAGCCAAACACTAGCGAGCTTCTCACCACTGCATCAATCCGTTGACAATCCCGTGTTGCCACCTATTCATGATGCAACTATTGTTAGTAAGGCGGTAGCTATCGCCGTTGCTAAACAAGCGATTAAAGAAGGCTTATCAAGCATCAAAGCCAAAGAAACTGATGTCGATAAACTCGTCAACAGCGCACAATGGATACCGGATTATTACCCACTAAAAAAACAATAAAATATCTTAATTCTCTGACTCGCCTGCACTTGTTGCACTAATCTTAGTGGTATTGGCTTGTGCGTCAAATTCAATGCTATAGTTTGATTTGTCATTATTCTCACCTAAATCTATCCCCATATTGAGCTTTTGATTTTTACCCGTCTTATCACTACTTGCTTGGAGCGACATTTCCTGATCGGCACCCCAAAACAAAGACTCAAGCTGAGTTGATGCCTCAATGGGCTTTATAATTTTCGTTGCAATAATACCATCAAGCATCACACATTCAGGGTGACACTCAAGCATCACTCTTGTACCTACTTTCAATGGCAAATGATATTGAGCATGTGTGATATAGCCACTAACGGGAACCTGTATCAGTAGATTGTTAAACTCAGGTAATTTAACCCAATAACATAGCTCATCTTTTGCTAATTGATCTAAGGTCACACCGTCAATTGCTGGGTTTTTATTTTTATCAACTACATATAAATATTGTGCTGATTTGTTACTTTGCTGTTGATTTGCATCTGAGCTGCCGACAATAACGCCCTCGGTCGTTATTAATGGCATATCTCTCACTTTGGGCGTAAATGCAAGGTTTTGCTCCTTAGGATCAACAAACACATATTCTGAAACAATCCTATGTGTTGCTGAATAATATCTTTTAAGATCTGTGGCTTTCATCTTGCCAAGGCACACACCCTCATTGTTTGCTTGATGAAGACTCATCATCAATTTAAATGAATACATTTGAGCAAATTTATCACCAAATAAATTTAAGCTCTCACCATCAGCTAATGGTAAATTCAAATCCATGTGGTCAAGTGGAAATATTCGACCCGTAAAGCTTGGTAACACATCAAACTGCATCATTAATCGTTGCAATGGTGATTTTTGAGCACTCTCAAACTTTAATTGCTGGCTTGCTTGTTTTTTAGCATCATCTTCAACTGCATATGATATACGCCTATTTGCAATGCATATTGGCTTGTCTTCAGCACTCTCAGGATAACTTTTCACCAGGTCAGGAAACGTATTGATCATCTGATCTGCTGTTTGTGACTTTGTGATATTTTCAAGATTAATATTAACCAACTGCTGCCAATCACTAAAAACCAGACTTACCTTAGATTTAGATTCTCCATCTGCTGCGATTGCTTTTATTTGATATTTTGGCACCTCTATTGTAGGCCAACTAATCACACTACCATCGGATTTTTCCGATAGCACCACACTTGGTTTTTTCTCCTGCATCGCCTGATAATCAAGGGCTAACACACCACCATAATGCGCAACAATAAATGCTAGATATTCATAATGGCTTATATCCTTTCCATGCACACAAGGGATAATAACTCGCCTTTTTGTTTGGTAATTTGCGAGCTTCCCATCTACTGTCAAGGTGCAAAATGCTTTAAATGGTGACATGATATCGGTGATGACATCACTATAACTTTTATCCTTAAATCCCATGCGTTTACTTGATTGCTTTAACCAATACTGCAATGGATCAGTAAACTTTAGTGTTATGCGCTGACGCATAGATGTAATCACAGGTTTTTTAGTTTTGGCATCTATTTGACTATTAAAATCCAAATACTCCATGGTTAACGGTTCATACTCTGTTAAATAACCGCTTAAAATAAGCTGTTCTACTTGATTGCTTTGGCTATCAACATTTAATTTTTGCTGAATCAATATATTTATCTTAACCGCCTCTTTACTCATCAAATCTTTGACTGTATTAAGCAGCGTTTTATCATACTCCAAAGGAATAAACATCAACTCTCCATTAAAGCCACCTACTTGCAAATCTAATGAAAATTGATGAATAAAAGAGCCGTTGATCTCAAGTATTTTATCTGGTTGTGGTTTATTGCTTTTATCCAATGGAATCAATTGAATTTGCAGTAATTGAGTATCAAAAGGTGCCATTTGTTTAAACCGATTTATTAATCTATCCTAAATTCAATATATCTTTCTTAAGGGGAAAAACCATAGCCAATATGGCCTGGCAGTATCACTTTATCTTTTGAATCTTCTTGGTGGTGCAGAACGAGACCTTCTGTGCTCGGTCAAGTCATGGATAGTTGCTTTACGCCAACTATCGGTACCTGAGCTTCTGCAAACCCCCAGCCCTTTAAAGTATCCTCCTTTTGACTCATCGCAAACAAATTGATGCTCAGATCTAATCTCAAGAAAGGACATTTGTGATCGCATAGAAGCATAATTTTGATCCAGTGATAGCCCACCACAAAGATATAATGCAAACTGCATAGGAAAAACATTGGTAATTGTCCCTAGTATAGATCGATTATTATCCTGAGGATGGACAATAGAACCAAGTCCTTCTTTAACGGCTACAGCTCTTTTTGCATCGAACCATCGAGAGAAATGACTAGAACCCGACGTTGATTTCACACCAATAAAGATCTTATTTAAAAGCTCACAAATTTTTACAACAATAGGATGATTTGCTCGACCTGCATACATCACATGGCTATCTAAATTTTGCACTCTGCCAAACATTAGATTATCAGCACCCGCATCGCCAACTTGCGACATGCGAGCATTTGAAAACATATCATCACCGGTATTTGCTAACCCACCTAAACTTATACTTTGTCCGGCATAAGCAGCACACCTAAAGGTATCAGCAGTCATTTTAATGATGGTTGGATCACGTTGATTGCTTATGTGGAATGAGAAATCCATATAAAAACCACCATAAGCTTGCAAAATAAAAAAACGAAGCAAATCAGTTAAATATGCATATGCATGTCTTCGTTCTAGCTCATCATAAATGGAATAAAGAGAACGAGGCAAAATGGCTAAATAATCAATTTTTTTCACTTCAAATTCAATATAACCTTGGTTTGCACCTATAAGAGATTGAATGAAGTTCAATGAATTATAACTAGATTCCCCTTTATCAACCCATAGGCAAATTTTAATGGGTGCTTGGCGATACCACCCAAGCTTTTTTGCACAAGCAATATCAGCACAAACTGCCGATTTCAGTCTTGTTTCATCAAGGTAACCTCCAACCCAAATATGATGGAATATTTGTACTCCAGGTAATGTTTGATAGTGTTTTTTCTCAGCACAGCTAATCACATCACGTTGTTGCATTCTATCAAGATGAGATCTAACAACATGAAAATAAGGCTCATTTCTCAATACACCTTTACCGTGCCCCATCTCTTCTGTATAGCGTGTGTGCATTGCTGCTATTTCATTTTCAATTGACTGTAAATTAACAGCAAGGCTCTTATCAAGTAAGAAATCTATCGTTTTCATTACTTCCCGCGTATACTCAGCACCATGCGTAACACCATCACTGTGTGGAATTAAAGATGAACGTAATAATGTCTTCAGCTGATATAATTCATGATCATACATAGTTAATATTATCCTCTAGTTTTACTTAATGGAGTATAGTTATGAACCAAAATTAACCTGTGGTGCTTTGCCGCTAATCGAACTACCCTTCATGCTAATACTTTGCCCATCCTGCTCAATGTTTTCTGCCTTAATCATGATCCCACTTTCTGAAATCGTTAATTTAGAGCTGCCGACACAGATTGAAATCTCACCGTCTTTGATATCAAATTTCGCACTACCTATTTCAATAAACGCTTCATCACTACTTAGCTTTAATGTCGTGTTTTTCACTTGAGCTGTAAGCGTTTCATCGGCAGTTAGCGTGATTTGTTTGCTTTTTTTCTGAATCGTACCCTGTGGTACTGACTCATTAGATAGCTTTGCTTTGGCATCAAGGCAATATTGATATTGATCCTCACTATTCTTAAGCTGGGTTGTCAATGCAATGCTTGGCGTATTCGCAGCAAGGGTAATATCTGCTGTATTTAATTGTGCCATTTTTTTACCTTAAGCCACCTCGATGGCATCTTGCCCTGGGTTAACCACTGTAACCATGCCACTCATTGCGGTAAAGGCGCAGTGCAATTGACTATTTTGACGCACTAAAGGCATGCTTAAACCTTGAGTCATCGTTGCTAAAGGGAACCATGGCAATGTCAATGGCATGCAAGCCGATGGCGCCCCCAAAGAAGCAATCACTAGTGGATTTGCTGGATTTGTGCATGGTGAAAATGGTTTCACATTTAAGAAAGGAATCATATTGATCGGTAAAGTTGCCGGCTTCCCAGGAGATAGATTCACACCAAAGGGAAGCACGGTTAGTGGCAAAGGAGCCGCTCCCATCATACAACGAATCTCAGCTCCGGAGGATACTGCGACCATTTTCTCTCCACTACCACTAGGTATCGCAAATGCACTCATCACACACCCTAGAGCTGCTGTTAACTGATTAAGCATATCTGTTAGTTGTGGAATAACGACATTATTTGGTAATAAACTATTAATATCTGGTAAGGGTGGCAATTGCATTGATGCTAATAGACTTTGTTCATTTGGCATTGCAGGGAAAGTTGCCATAGATTGTGTATTTAAGGCGATCGGTTGATCAAGTGTGATACTTGTATTCACAGCAGTCTGACCATTGGCTAATAGGTTATTGCTATTTGCCTGCATACTAAGTGCATTATCACGTAGCTGAAGTAAGTTTTGTGGCAATGCAACCTGATCTTGTGAAGGGTTTAATGCCTGTTGGAATGTTAAATTTAACTGATTAACTTGTTGATAGGCATCATTTATTTGATCTGTTGCATGTGGACAACTTGGAAAATTCATGCGAGCTTGGATGAGGCTTTGTTTGATATTATCTGCCTTGGACTGCATCACATCAACACCTGTTGATAGTAAGGGGCATAGCTTAGGCTTTGTCGTTGCAATCTGCTTATTAACTTGCTGCTGCATATCGTTAAGTACCTCAGCTACTTGTGCTTGTGATTGACTGATTACTGCCAGATTTTGTGTCAACTGTGCCGAACGACTTTGACTTGTAAGCCCACTCATATTCTGTTGTGCTTTTATTAACTCTGTGTTGAGCTGATTGAGTTTCTTGAATGTGCTTGGTTGTAACGTTGCTATCTCATTAATAGGCGCTGATTGACTGAGTGAAGCCATTGGATTGACATTACAGAAAGTTTGCGACACTTGATTAGATAGATTTTGTGTCATCGCATTAGCTGCATTTAGCTTACTATTTAATATACTTTGCATTTTCTGTGCTGCAGCTTGAATATCAGCAAGCTTTTCTAAATATGCTGCCTTAAGCTTGGCATAGTCAGCTTGAGCCTTTGCATATGCAGACATCGCTTTGTCTTGTAATTCTTGTATTTGTGCTAACCTTTTCTCACCGTTTTGTGGCGAGCCATTAAGAGCTGTTATTGCTTGTGACTTCATTTGACTTTGCAATTGATTAAATTGACCTAATGACTGTGCATAATGATCTTGTGCTTGCGACAGTGATTTATTGTTATTAATGCAACTACTCAATGAGGCAATCTGATGCGCGTGCGCATTGTGCAAACCATTCATGTGCTCATTTGTCTCAATCAACTGATCATTTAATTTTTGCTGATAACCATTGCTTATAGTCGCGGCATGTATATTTAATTGTGTTAGAGAAGTATTTAAATGGTCTAAAGCTTGCGCATATTTTCCTGATCGATTGGCAAAGTCTTTGCAACCTTTGGCACCATTAATAATATCAGCTGCACTTTGCGCATTGTTTAATGCTTTTATCATCTGTTGGTTGACGCTATCTTCTGATAATTGATGTTGCTGAAGTTGATTGTTTAGTGTTGCTAGCGGTTGATATTGCGTTGCAGCATCTGCTGACTGTGCCGCCCAATATTGACGACTTATGTGTTGCGTTTGCGTCGATATATAGCTTATTCGCTGCTGCAAATCGTCGTCATTTGCTATGGTGGTTGCGCTAGATGATTCTTGCTTGACCTGCGAAAGCTGATAGTTAACTTGAGTGGCTTCAATATGCGCACGATAGATACCTGCTTCCGTTTGCAATGACTGTTGGTATAAATTATTATTTTGACAGGTCGCATTGAGTTGACTAAAGCTTGCTTGTGTATTTGCTATCGCCATTTGCACCTTTGTCATCTGAGCATTTATATCTGCTTGACTTGACTGAGCACTATTATGCATCGCATACAACTGCATCAACGCGTTAGAGGTATCATTCATACGTTGTTGAAAATCACCAATATTTGCATTTAATGCAGAGTGACTACGTGCAAAGGGCATCAAGCTACTAACTGCTGATGTATAGCTTTGTTGCAACAACATAAATTGATTTGCCTGTGGGAAACGCGACGCTTGCGCATGCCCTGCAATACTTTGCTGTAATGCGCTATTATATTGCTGTACAAGTGCCTCTTGATTTAAACCCATATTATTTTGTGCATTTAATTGCTCAGCGAGCATATCATCTGGACAATTCTCAATGGCGCCTTTGTAGTTATTGAGTGCATTGAGATTGCTACTTGCCATCATCATCTGTATTTGCGCAGGTGATCCTGCGCTACTTAGATCAGGAAGAGCAGGCTCACTCAAGTTAGCATTATCTTTGAATGCATATAACTGCGCTTGCTGATCACTAGCCCCTTGCTTTAAAGCATCGACATTAGCTAGCTGGTCAATATTTGATTGATATGTGCTAGTTTGATTCGACATAGACGCCTTTAGCATATTGTCATAATCTGTGGCATTTTTCTTAAATGATGTATCTGAATCGGACGCCAGAGCATCTTGAGTCGGTGATTGATAATCAGTAGCAGCATATGCCCCAATTAGGGCATATTGCCAAGCATTTGCTAATGCTTTAACCTGTTGGTTATGGCAATTACCTTGACAAGTTTGTGCATTAGGGCACATTGATTGTTCAGACGATACTAACTCACTTTCCACCATAAACACCTTTAATCTTGACGTATAAACTCGTTGTTGTAATGATTTTCACGTTCTTGGAACGGTTGCTGCGATGAATGATCCCTCTCATAGTCATAGCGCTCATGCACTAGACTTTGTGAACTTGGCATTGACGTATTGGCAATAAGTCCATTAAAGACCTCCTTATCAACAGCACTACCATTATTATCAAGCGTTTGATCTAACAATAACCTATGATCCGAATGAATAATATTCTCAAGAATACTCCACTGCAACGAGTTAAGATTATCATTCATATGATTAACCAATGTTTGAAACTTTGGGTCAAAACTTTGCTGATAAAACCCAATGAAAATACTTGGGAAATACTGTAACGGATTAAACTGTGATAGCTCTTTATATAGGTGATGATACATGGCTGCTGTAGCAATCGTATCACCTTGTGCTTTTAATAAATTAAATGTTTCAAGCTTCGCTAACAAATCAAACCATTTTGGCGATGCTTCTTTGAGTGCAATCGCATCAACTTGTCTGCCGAGTGCTTTGCGATCTTCTGCCATGGTTGGCGAGCACGAGTCTTTATGTTCATCTTCATGCTGGCATGACTCCCCCTGATCAGTTTTAGCGAGTCGTTGCTGCAGAAAATGTTGCAATTTTTTGTAGGCGTCCTGCAAATTGGGGGCTAATTGCATCATACACTCTACAAGTAAATTAAAAGCATTGACAACATCTTCTGCAATACCTAGGCGCGATTTATGACTTTCTTGATAACTTAAATTATCCAACACACCATTGATAAACCATGCTAAAGCACTTTCAATCTGACGTGATTTAAATTTATGTGGTTGAAGCGCTTGATAACGCTCAAGCAAGATAAAATGTAAACTATCAAAAGCATATATCGCATGTTCATTGAAGTTTTTACAACAAAGTCCAAAAAGATAATAGCACACTAAGCGAATATCAAAATAGCCTTCGGTTAACTTTGAAGCTGACAACTCCATACATTTTTTATATTCACCTTTTTGACACCAATCAATGATCTCAGATAGATCAACTTGTGATAACACATCCTCATTAACTAGTATCTCATTAAAATCAATATATTCACTCATAGCGCGCTCCTTTCGACCTTATAATCTGGTGAATATAAAAAAATCTTGGCATTTTCAAGCTGAGGGGTCGTTGTCATCGCCATATTGCCATAATGAATCACGTTATCCCACTCTCGACCTGCCTCCACTTTATAGATTTGGGTATTGGCATCAAAAATATGTGAAAATAATGTCTCTTTTTCATGGGTTAATTGCAAGCCAGGCAATGCCTTTTGATGCACCACAGGCAAGCGCTCACTACTAGCAATCTTGATATCATTAATATTAAAATCTTTGGTTAACTCTTGAATAAGTAAGTAAACTCGATTTGAGCCTAAAATAATCTCTGGAATTTCCTTAAGCTCTATATAACGTACACCTTTGTTAAAGGCTAACAATGAAGCTTCTTTCACTTCATATTTGGCAATAAAACCTAAATGCTCTATAAGGTCATCTAGACTCTTACAGCATTTAGTATGCTGATATGTCAGCTCAGTAATAGGCTCATCATCGATGTAATTGCAAAAACAAAGATAAAAATCATATAACTGTTGAAACAAATAATCTGGTGATGACTGACCACCTTTTTCCATAGTCATCATGCAATTATCAATGCGATAGCTATGCATTAAAACTGTCTGTGCCATCACATATTTACTGGCTGAAATATGATTTAATAAATCATTTTTAATTCGCGCCTCAATGGACAAAACAATGCCCTTGATCTGGTCTTTATACCCTTCCCAAAATAGATTGCTATAAAAACTTAAAATCGGCGTTTTTGGTAAGGCATTAAGCTCACATTTACCAGATGGCAGCATTGAAATTTTACAAAAAGGAAAGCTACTAATACTTCCATCCATAGTAGGGATAGTAGATAAAACTGCCTTGTAGCTTTTGATCTCAATTTGTTGATCGACGACTGATATCTCTTTAGGTTTTGCCAAGAAAACATGTAAATAAGCTTCTTTATTTGACGTCTTTAATAACTCATCTAGCAGGCATTCTTCAATACTGAGATTATTATGTAACTCATAATACTGACCACAAACATCAATTGCTTTAAGCGCTTTAAAGCGGATAACACCCATTGCGCATAAGTCACGATCAATTACTAAATCAGCAAAACCATAAAAAGCCTCACCTTGTAATTTTGAGCATTGAGCAATAAGCGCAACATGATGATCACCCATCATATTAAAATGCTGAGGCAAAAGTAATTGACCATTTTTCCAATTGACTTGATGCATACGAAACTCCCAGTATTGAAAACATTGAATTTATGCTGCGTTTGAAGCGATACCCCAAGCACGCGCCGTTTTTTGCCCTTGTCCTAAGTCAATCGTAATATTCGGATTAGTAGCCTTTAAAGATGGAGGTAGGAAAGTTAATGTCCATATACCAAATTTCTCATGCGCATCTAAAGAGTCTTTATTATATTCAGCAGCAGGCTTACCACCAAAACTGTCCAAACGGGTTGTAATCACTTCTTCATTTTTTGCATAGACAACCCACTGTCCTTCACCGGTTCCATCTTTACCTGCAAATTTATGAATTTCAAACTTCAATTCAATTAATTGATTATCAGCTTTGAAGCTTTGCATCGTTGTCACAAGTGCTGTGTGGTGTGCTGCTGGATACATAAATCTGATCGATAATGGGCTTGACGAGCGCTCGCCTAAGTTAAATGTATCGATAATAGCAACGGCTTCTGCATCGCTCACACCATCATCAGTTGGCTGCTTATATTTAACTCCCTTTGGCAGCTCAGTCCCATTGATTTTCAGCTCAGTAATGACAGCATACTCGTCATGTTGCAGAGCATTGCCTTGGTCTAATAAAACATATGGATCAAACGTTTTATTAATTGCTGTACTATTCATTTATAGATACTCCTTTTGTTGTTGCTTTTATATTTTTAACATTATTGTTATTGTTTTAAGCTAATCGAGAGTCTAGCTTTAACTCAGCATCCATACCTTCAAATTGAAGATGAGGTAGCACACTAATTTTGCAGTTATACCAACCAATTTTTCCATCAACAGAGTTCACCTCAATATTGGCGGTTTTAAAAGGGAACCTCTGCAGTGTGACATCATCTGGATCAGTTACTGCAGTTACATAATCGTTGAGCCACTTTGATAGTTGATTCTGGATATAAGCACCATCCGCTGTTGAACCAATATTGTCACGCATCACAGACTTAACATAATGCGCAATACGTGTAATTGAATAAGTGTACGACAAATTTGAAATCATCTGCGCGTTTTCTGAATCTTTTGGATCTTCAAAGGTTTCGACATATTTCGCTGATTGCGCACTAAAGAAACAAGCTTCTGTTGTTCCCTTGTTATATACCAAAGGAATGAAACCACATTTAGCAAACTCAAATTCACGATAATCTGGAATCACAAATTCAACCGGTGGCTTTGCTTCTTCCTTACCGCGAATATCAAACGTATGTGTAGCGAGATTTTCAACCATGCCTCCGGCTTTTGGACCACGAATGTGCTGACACCAACCAGAACGTTCAAAAGACTTAGTTAAATTCTTAGCGAATAATATGGCGCTTGAGCCCCATAAATAATCATGATCGTTAAGTGGATTAATATCTTCTTTAAAGCCTTTTAAACCTTTGTTTGCTGGATTAATCTCAGGATCATAAGGCAGTCTTAAGACATAGCGCGGCAGTGTCAAACCAACATAAGTTGCCTGCTCCGTTTTTCTAAACTTATTCCAATTCCCAAATTTAGGGTGATTCATTAACCCTTCAAGGTCTTTAATTTGTGATAACTCTTCAACAGAATCACAGCCAAAAAATTGAGGCTTAACCGCTGACACAAATGGCGCATGTGATGCAACTGAGATTTTACCCATGGTTGATAACCAATCTAAATCTTCATTTGAACGATCAAACTCATACAGCCCAACGATCGAGCCATATGGCTCACCACCATATTGATCATACTCTGCAATATAAACCTTTTTGAATAACGATGCCCCTGCAATATCAACACTATTGCATTCAAAATCCTCAGCAAGCTCATCTTTAGACGCATCTAAAAAGTCAATTCGAATATTGGCCTGAAAATTAGTATCTTTCACCAAGTCTGCTAAGGAGGTAAATTGAGATTCAATATGTTTGAACTCTGGCTGATGCATGATTTCATTGACTTGATCATTGATGACATTATCAATGCGATCGATAATTCGCTGTGCAATTGATTTATTAAAGCCCGCGCTAAAATCCTCTACCTCGGCATTTGCCATAAGTGCTGCCAAACTGGCAAGCAGGCGATTTTCCTCACTGCAGTTTTCCTCTACATTAGAAAATGCATCGGCAACCATTGGAGTTTGTGAAACGGCTGTTGTATTTAAACTTGCGGAACTAAGTAAAGCTTCAATAGCACTTAAAGCTTGTGTATTCTCTACTGTCATTAGTTACTCCTTAGCAGCACTATCAATTTCACCTTCAATCACATTCGTTACCACGGCCTTTGGTAAGGTGTAATTTTCAAGTGCATTTAGATTAGACTTAAGTTCGTTGGCACTGTCATGTGCCTTTAAAATATCATTGAGTTTACGACGAAATGCCTTGTTATTATCTGACATTGCCTGCAATTCAATCAGTAATGTTTTCATTAAATTAAGTGCTTTAATCTTTGGTACTGATTGAGCAACACTTGTAGGGTTGAATGATTTTATATTTTCAATGGGGATATTGACATCAATAGAGCCTTCATTGGAAGGATCCACTTTATTTTCGACATTAAGATTTAGTGTGATCCCCATATCTTTAATTGTTTTATCTAAATTTTTACCATCAAGTTGACGCACTTCTCTGGCATCAAAATCTACTTGACGATCTTTTGATTTCCCCAACGAAAAATCACCCATAACTAACATTCTAAATGGCAATTCTTTTTTTACCTTTTTACCATTGATTTCTACTGGATATTTAAGGGTGATACGTGATTTAGGAATTTCATCAACTACTGCCATATCGTTTCTCCAATTTGTTTGACACTTATTATAAAATCACTAACTAGCGATCTTTATGTGATCAATATTAATTCATCGTTTTCAATGTAAACATAGCCATATTGGCCTAATGCTAAAAATACTTTAGCTAAACGCTTAAGGTTTAGATCATTATGATTACGTAGTAATAGATTGACTGAAGAAATTCAGCATTTTTGGCAATGTTAACATATTCATTTTACTCCTTTTGGCAAAATAGCCAACTTGGCTATATAACTATGGCATAACCTCTAAAACAATAGACTCATCGCAGATTATTTTGCGATGTTTTAGATATAAGTTTTAACGACCGAGGTAAAGAATATGGATAAATCAGATATTGAGAACTTAATTGAAGAAGCAATGTATGTTGATGATATTAGCACATTCATTGAGAGAAATTACGGTACAGATGATAATGAGCAAGCATTAGTAAAATTTTTATTGGAAAAAATTGATAAATCTATCAATAAAGGTTTTATACCAATGATTCTAGGAGCCGGCAGTTATGGCGTAGCGGTAAGATGTTTCGATGGAGTATATAAAATTAGGGTGCAAAACATTGAGAAACGTCCACACGATAAAATAGCTTCAGAGCCCGAGAGGATAGCTCGTCTTTGGAATGTTTATTTTAAAGGGCTTCATAACTGGGCAATCAGTATGGCTAAAATGCATATTCCAAATTATGCAACAGCAGAAGTCATACAAAACAGGCATTGCACAGATATCAACAATCTTAATTATAAAATCTTAAGAACCCCATTTGTCAGATGTGCCAATATAGATTATCAAACAGCGGAAGGTCAAAAATTAGTCTGCTCAGGAGAGGCTAGATTACGTGCATTTTTAAATCGTGGAATGGAAGATAAAAAGGTAAGAGGTAACTATGTCCAACTACTCAGTCTCACAGACAACAGCCTACTTGAGTTTGCTGTGCCTTTAGACTTTGATCGCGTGGTAGATAACTCACAATATCGACCCAGATCGGCAACCTCAACTAGGTATGGCACAGCACCCCACCACCACCCTATAACATCTGGAGGATTGCCTGAAATCAACCCTAGGTATCTGCATCGCTAAAGCTTATAAAATATTTAATAAGCCTAGCCAATCATTTTTAGAAGAATCACCGTAAAGTGTTTTGTGAGCAGTCACTTTTAAGCCAAATATAATGGATAATGCCTTAAAATATCACAGTTAAACACAAATACTATACGGTCTCCTATATGTGGTAATCCTTGTGTCAAGCCAATCTCACGCAGCATGTCATGTGGATGATAACCAATCTCTGGATATTCTTTGAAAATACCATCCTCAAGTGCTTGATGATAATGCTCTTGATACTTTCTGCATTTAAGTATCATTGGCAAAGGAGTGCCTTTGTTATATCTAAGCTCAACCCATTCTTTAAATAGCCCTGGTAACTCTGGATCTCGCACATCTTCAGGTGCTAAGAACTGTATGAGCGCATCGTGAGTAATCGATTCTCTATCTTGAGTCAACGTACGCCTGTCATCAGCCAATCTAAATCCTTCAGCGTTAACACTACGCCAACGAATTAACATTCCATCATTAGAATAGAAATAATATGAACCAATACCTTGAGCTCTCTCTGTTTTAAATATCATGCGCCATGATTGATTTAAAGGCTTTAAGCTTCTCAACTTATCTCTGATCTCTCTCAAGTATTGAATTGTTTGCTGGCGATAATCTGGATCTACAAGATGGGCTAGGCTAGCTCTATCATCTCTAACGATTTGTTCAACAATCGATCCATGCTGAGGTTGATCATTACGCCTTCTTTGCATCAGTATCAACCTTTGCCCTTGATCATGCTCGCTACCAGCTGATTGCCGAGAATTCACGGCATGACTACTCTCTCTTGCTGCTACAGATGATGTAACACCAAAATCGACACTGCGAGAAGTATTATCTCTATGCTCACTTAGATTTCTAATATATTGCAAGCTTGACATGTTAGCAGCAGGCGCCTGACAAATGCTCCTATCAACCTGCGCTGTATTACATCGTAGGCTTCTCATATACTGCAAGCTTGACATCTGTGGCTGAGTTGCCTCAGGTTCTCTTTTTTGATGTTGAGGACAGAGTTCTCCATACATGATTTCCACACCACAAATTAAACATCGTTTCAATTTCACGCTCCTTTTCAATAAAGTCACTAATAAACTGCAACCGTATCAAATCTTGCAACAGATGATAAAATTACACATACAGCATTGATAGATTAGTTGTATTTCTTTTGAAGATTAAACCATCTGACTTTTAACACTTAGGCAATGTTTTCGGCAAATGTTATAAATTCTGTGTTGTCCCAGTAACTTTGATGCTTTAGAAATATTCTCTAAAGCACTGATTAATACATCTTTAAAATCACCATCGTATTCATGATATTTAGATATTCTTTGATGGTATTTTTTATCTTTTAAAAGCAACCTTGACATCAACATATAAATTAATAAGTTAGATTCTTTTAATATTTTCGGATTCAATGGTATTTGTTTTTTACTTATTGCCTGCTCAATTAAATGACTTGCATAAACAAGTTTTCTACTAGCAAATGCTTCATTTAGCATATGTGACCGACTTTTCTCGAATAAAAGCTCAAATGCTTTCACTATTTCAATAAATACTTCATAAATATATTTAACTTCATCTTTTGTATCCTCAGTTAATTCAAGATTATACACTGATGTATATACTGATTTAAGTATGCTAAAAACGGTGTTAATTTCTCGCCAATGAGCCAAGCCATTCTGCTGTGAACCAAAACTTTTATAGTCCTCATTGTCCCTTTTTATATAAGCGTGATTGCATTGCGTGCCTTCAACTTCAGTCGTTTGTAGAATTGGGCAGTAAAGTATATGTTGTGTAACTGTCACTCCATCGTCGTCAGTTAATGAAATCACAGCACCATGACTGGCCTGATGGTCTAAAGTATATACAAACAGGCTAGACCTAACTGATCCATAAAAATCTTTTTTAGATTGCAACGTCTTACAAATTCTTTCATGAACAGAATCTGACTGCCCTGATGCTGCCGAGCATGAAATTACCTCTACGACTGTTTCTTGAACAGCTTTATTTTTGAATGTCTTATAGCAACGATAAATACTATTAGCGACTAGTTGGCAATCGATTGCCCCACCAACATCTGAATGCATTTTGCTCTCATCTGGCGCACCATGCCCTAGCACAAGTATTCTAATACGTGTATATGGATCCAGTTTTTTGCTATAGTAATAATAATTCAACCACCCCCTAAAATATTGTTCCTCATAAAATGCAAAGTTTTTAGGGTGTAAATCTACGGTAATAAAATTTTTTAGCCCTTTATAGTTTTTGCTCAAACTATTTGAAAGCATTTGATCTCTTTGATCTTCATCACAAGGTTTAAAATAACTACTTGCATACGAACAGGCCGCGTTTAAATAATAGCGACTGTTATTAAACGCCTGCTGATAAAAAGTAGGACGTATTCTTAATAAAATTGTTAATTCATTATTCATAATAGGTTCAGACTTTAAAATTAAACGATTACTACCAACTAGAATGCTTTGATAAACTTATTACCTTCTAGATCTTAGGATAAAGGGTGGAGCCGCCTTTACTCTTGGTGATAAAGCATTTTGTGCATACTCCGATATACCACAGCGTTCTTCGTAGCATCGTAATGTTCTATGCGCCAAATACACCTTATCTTCAGGCACCCAAATAAAACTAATATCCTCAATACGCAAACAGCCAATCGAGAGTGGATGTTCCCTTACTCTTCTATGCAACCTGCTAATATCAAGATTTTTAATGGCGTAAATCATAGGATAGCAATTAGCATCACCCGCATTCCTCATGTTGGCATAGTCAATGCAATTTTCTATATCTGCGATTTCGTACATACTAATACCATTGGCAATAGGTTGATTCCCATCCATATTTGCAGCTAATATTGTGTTGCCACGCTCTCCTGATCTTAACTGTCCAGGGCGACCTAACACCCTGTTGTGCATAATCTGTGACATTGTTAATATGGTTTTAAACTGAGCTAACCCAGTCAGCGCATTGCTATTAGTTCCATGAACATGAGATATATTATATAGCTCAGCCTGAGTTTCTGCCCACTCTACCGCAGGACTTGGTGTTACATCAATCGTTAACCCAAAAGGATTTCCGTTCATTTCACTCTCCTATAGTTTATAAGATTACTACTGCCGCACATCCAAGATACGCGAATATTTCAGTTAGGTGGTGTAATACACTATGAAATAAGACGTTTTAAAGGGGCGCTATATATATGATTAAGCAATTTATAAGATTTAGCGCTCCCACAAAATAGCCAAAATGGCCTCTTTCTCTATAGCTTGTTTTTAAACTGTACTAATACCTTAAACATCGCATTTAGATAGTAATTGAGCATGCTGTCCTTACAAAAATTCATCGCTTTAATATTTTCCACATCAACAATTTGATCTTCAACATCTCGTAAATATGCTATCAAGTGTGTCAATTTTTCTTGTTGATACTGCAGTGGTAAAATTTCAGTGACTAAGTCTAGTAAATCTTTATGCAAAATATTTCTCTTGTAACTTAATTTTTGAATCAGTTGCATTGCATAAAAGTCTAAGACAACAGGAGCAGAGGCCTCCAAACTCATGACTGGAGCCAGCTTTAATGACTCAATCGGTTTAGAGGGAATACTAAAGCTTTCTAGTCTACCCAGCTGGCGATAACCACTATGCCATGCAGCCTTTATTTGAGCCTGCATCCCAGGCTCAAATGGGATATTATGAAACTGTATGTGCGTATATCTTTGATACATTGATTTCTCAGCAGGCACTAAAGTATAACTTGGCTCACCATAACCACAGCTACTTTGAGGATATAAACGTGTAGTTTTTGCCTCTTGAATCAAACTAACTTCAAGCTCCCGCAACAACAAATCATTTTTTTCATGGTTTAAAATAATTGGATAACTATCTTTTGAACCATCGATCTGAATTGGTAATGCGTAATCAATATGATAGTTTATCAATGGCAAATGGTTAATCTTAATCAGTGATATACCTTCTTCAACATCGAGCATTTTCCCTTTACAATCGATGACAAGCTCTATGGATTTAATTTCCTCTTCATAAAAGTCGTTATTAAACTGCAAGCGTAACCCTTGATAAAATCGTCTATCTCTTAACTGATCTTTTAAATACTCATGTGGATGCATATAGGCATAATGAAGCTTCTCAACGACTGCTCTTTTGGTTTTTTTCTCACCTTGCAATGTAAATTCTAGCAAAAAATCAGCTTCTTTAAGACCGTCAAAGTAATTACTAGCAAGTATTTCATTCTCATCAAAACACCAAATATCAATATAGTTTTGCTCAAGATAAAAAAAGCCAGCCAAGTTGTTTAGACTCAAATATAACTTGTCATTATCACTTCTGCGATTTGTGATTTCACAAGGCAAGATTTGAGTATTAAACATCGGGTGCAGTGTGCATTTTTGACCATCTTTGGTTAATGCTTCAATGCGATCACTCAACAATAGATCCACAGCACTTACTTGTGACGGTTTGAGCTTAATCTCAGTAAACAGTTTATATGGAATAGCACTTTGTAAATATGGAATTCTTGTATTAAACGACCTAAGACGTGCATTATAGATATACTGCAAAACATCTCTTTTAAGATCCTTGACATCACTCTCCAATATAGACTGAAGTTGGATAAATTTCTGTGCTAATACATCTTGCATAAAGGCTCCCTAGTTTAGAAATAGACTAACACACCGCATAACAAATACGTTAAAGCCACACATCCGCCTAAGATCAAGCCCAAGTGCTGTCTAAAGCATTGCTTGACTTTATTAGCCACACGTAAATACCTGCTTTTTGTTACCAAGGGTGTTGATAAGTTATTGCTTTCTAATAATGGCTTCTCATGCTCAAACTGCAACATTTCCTTAAGCTTATTAATATAATTAGCAATTGCATAACGCTCTGATTCCGCAGGGTATTTGCCTTTAAATCCACCTGTTAGCATGCAGTAATACAACTCATAGATAAACTTAGGATAAAATGGGTTTGCTAATACATCATCGACATATTCGTAAAACTTCACCCCGCCTTCAGTCGTTTCAAAAAGCTCCTTTTGTAAACTCGGCCAAGGATGTGCTGCATACTCATAGATCCCAGAGAGTATTTCATCTAACCATACCGCTATGCCAAAACTGGTATATTTAGCAATTTTTGCATTGTGTAGATGCTCTACTTTTTGCACTATCTGATGTAATGCATTACGAAAAAAGGCTCTTGTCTCAATCGTTTCTTCAATATCAACATTTGCCAAATTATTAACCTCCTTGCCATATGACTCTGATTTCAAAATCAACTGACTAATATCTTTCCAAATCAAAAAATCCTGTTGCATCTTCTTTGCCTCCTAAGCGCTAAAATTCGATAGACTGTCTTTACCTATTGTCACTTCATACTTCTTGCCATAGGCTTCAGGAATATATTGCTTCCACTGCGTATTGCTCGCCATATTGGTATAGAACACAAAAACACCCATGCCTTGATGCTCATTTGCTGGCACCTTATACACATAATCACCATCAGCAAAGTTATCCGGTGTGAGCGTTACGGTATGTGAGCTTGATTTGCCCACCAAACTTAACGCCTTCTCATAATCTGTATTGATAAAGCTTTGCTCGGACATGGGTGCTGCTAACACGGTCAAAATTTGACTATTATTACTATTGTTATCTAGATGCATTTTAAGTGTTAGCGTCGGTGAAGTGCTAAACATTGCACAACCTCCTAATGACAACACAGCAAAGGCAACAATTAATAATTTACTTTTATGTAGTATCTTTCTCATTTGTTATTATCTCCGGATTTATAGTTCTTGCTCAAAGAGCAACTGCTGTCTTGCATTTAGTTTTGTCGTAGTCGTCAACTTATTTGATAAATAGGTGCTCTCTTGATTCGTCAATAATCTCATATGTAATTGCAAAAGATAGCCATGCCAAAAACTACCATAGTGCGCGCACCATTTTGCATGCAAAAGCTGGGTAACACGCATGATCTCATATTCACTTAAACCTTCTTCAATATTTAAGGTGATTTCAATTTTGTTTTTTGCCTCAATAATCACATGACCTATCTGCCCATGTTGTTCAGATAATCTAGCTTGCCCTAAGATCATTTGCTGTGGTCTCACTAAAGAGTTTGTATGATTAACCTTAAGGTCAAAATAATATTCAGGGAAAAGGCTTGCTATCTGATGATGAAGCTCAGCATAGGAGTTTAATGCCAAAGTATTATTCTCAGTAATGGCATTAAACGCATCCTTTGACTCTACCATTAAGTCCAAATGCAACAACATCAATATATGCTTCAACCATTTGTTAGCATAATGTGCAAATGTTTTACTTTGCAAAAAGTCTTCTGAAAAGCCAATGTCTTTGAGTTTGGACTGCGCTGCAAGCCACCCTAAATTCACACCAATGATTATTTTAGCGTCAACATAATGTAAGTAAGCAATCGTGTGTGTATGACATGCGTTACTTTCAACACTTTCAAACTCGATATTCTGAATATCAAAACCGAGCATAAACAGCTGCTCTAGCAAATAGCTTAAACTAAACTTTGTTGCATGCTGTTGCAAATTATGCAAGGCTTTATTTGATAATACACACGTCATATTCTGTCTTACCTATGATAGTGGGAAAACCATATTTTGCGCGCTGAATGCTACTGGTACTTTATGTCCATTCACGGGAATGTTCCAAGTCATCAGGCCATTATTACCCATAACCGATTGATTCACCAATTGATATAATGCCCAGTTACCATTATTGCTAATCGTTTGATTTATCGAGTTGTTTAACACCACGCCAATGCTCACCTCCGCAGGCTTCCACCAATCATATTCAATGGCTTGTTGTAGCGGTTTTGCATCTATGCCAACAACAGATTTATTATTTAATGAAAGATAAGTCATCTTAATATAGTTTGTCGCTAATTTCTTTTGATAAAATGGCTCTGCTTGAAGCATGATTTGTATAGGCTTTGGTTGGCCATCACTACTCCAAAGTGCATCACTGATATATTGCATTTTTTGTACATTTTCAAGGATGCTCGATAAGTTCAAGGCACCGGCATAAGGCACCTTCCTCATCCGCCAGATGCCATTTTTCTTGACAAAGACTTGCGCGAATTTTTGCTTAAATAAATCCCAAAACTGCCCATCTTTAGGTGACAGCAAACTAGTTAACACTTTGGGAGACATTGTTTGTGAAGCCGTTAAACGCATTGGGAAGCTATTTTCAATTGTGTTAACCATATTCGCCAACTTCTCATTCCAAACTGTATCAAAATAATGAGCGACTTGCTGCATTCCTAACGTATATACCACTGAAAATATCTGAACAAATGGCTTACGCTGCGCTACAGGCATGTGGATTTTATCAAGCTCATTGTTTGTCAAACGCATATAAGAGCTTGATGAGTCTAAATAAATCGCCAAAGCTTGATTTGCCAAGGCAGACATTCCACCATTACTGACTAAGTGACTATCTAGACCTTGATATAACAGTTGATTACGCAGTGTTGAGATAATATTGATATATCCACTCAATCCTGCATTACTGTTTTGTTTGCTTGTGTTTATCCCCAATAATAAGCTATCGAAATTCTGCAGCTGATGGTAGCTTGCAAAGCTTTGACTAATTTGCTTTATAAAGCCATATTTCAGCATACTTTTATCAAAGTTTGTATTACTATTGATTTGTGTAATTAATGCCAACAATGGCGAGCTTGGTTGCTTCATGTTATATAAAGCGACTTTTAAAGCCGCAACACTTGTTATATTATAGTCAAAGTGCGTAATCAATTGATTGTATGCTTCAATATATCGCTGCGTATACTGATCAATCGATTGATTAAAGACTTTTTGCAACTGAGTGGTATCAATATGCTCCTTACTTAGCTTAGCAATTAAGTGCTTATAGGCCTCGATATCTGGAACAACGACATTTTGTATATAATTACCCGTAAAACTTGAAGCGACCTGACCATTTGCTGACAATAATGTTGATCCTTGACTGGAAGTTGTATGTTGAGACAAAAACAAATTACCTGAGTGATGTGTATACTCGTCAATAAGCGTATTAATTTTTGCACGCACAATCATCTGCTGCCAATTGCCATAACTAAACTGATCACTACCATAAGCCTTAGGCAAATTGCTATTTTGCCCTTCTACAATAATAGTGCTTATAGCGTTTAACAGATCTGAAAAATCGCGAACCTTAGTCATCGTGAAACTCGGCTCATTGGCTAATAGTTTAATCAAGCTTAGGTAAGTCGCATTTTGTGCTTGTTCTTGCTCCTGTGAACCCAATCTATCAATAAATTGCTGCAAAAATTTTAGCTCATTATGTGATAAATGCGGCTGCATAATAGGTAGAAATTGATACAACGCTGATTTAAGAATAATTTTAGATGCAAAGCTATCATAAATCGTCCGATAAAAATGTTTGATATCCGATATTTTAATCGCACTATCCTGCAACATAATATTGATTGCCACCATAACAGATTGATAACTGTCACTATCATCCAACGGAATCGCATCGATTGATTGTCCTGTAAATTCATCTGTAGGAACTCTATCATTATATTTAATATATAAGCGAATCGTTTTTTCTGGTAGCTGACTTAAACTTGCGAAAACATTGGCATAATGCACAATAAAATCACGCTCATTCTGCTTGATTGCATGTGTAATCAATAGCAATGCAGCTAATTGAACATCGCTCGTTGATTGCTCAATCAATGGTTTTATATTACTTTGGTATATGCTATTAGCAATTTTCTGCTTGATTCCATGCATTAAAATAAACTGCGGATAAATATCTGCAATAGGCGTACTCACAATATCTTGCTGATAATCTAGCGTGATTTTTTGCATCTTGTCAGCAAAATCATTTAATGAGATTTGCTTATTTTGCACTAAATTCGCAACCGTATTGGCTGTATTATCAAAAGCCACTTGCCTGCTTTGTAATTTGGAAGCGTACAATATCATAAAGCCAATGAGTCCTGCACTTAATATACTAGCTGACAATCGAAATAATGAAATAGGCTGTCGTATCTTCTTATACGTTAATGTCAAGATATTTGGCGTGCTTTGTGCTGCTTGCGCCAAAAACAAAGCCTGAATTTTTGGTGTCAATGTGACTTGATTTTCATAGTGCAAGGTATCAACAATAACCTGCATGACTTCCAAAGATTGCCTAATACCATCCAATACCACCAACTGGTTCATAAAGATATGACTATCTTCAACATTAATCAGTCGACTCTTTAATGCCACCAGTTTATCAGCAAATACCTCCAGTAGCTGCCCTCCTTCATTTGTCTGATACATGCATATATTTTGAAGCTCCAACGATAAAGCGCTTGCTTCTTCAGTCATCTTTGTATGTGATAACTGTATACAAACTGGTAGACGACGTTTTTTAATCTTTTGCATGACATCAATTTTTGCTCTGATAAGTTGCGCTAAATTCTGCAAATCATCTCTGCTTTGTTGCAAAAGTTTATCAACATCGAAGCTAATGATAATTGTAGGGCTCTGCCCACGGAAGATCTTTTTCCATAAGCGCTTTAACAAAAGCACTTCTAATTTATCGTCCTCATCAAGACGCGCTTGACCGATTTCATAGATAAATGACTTATTATCAATAAAATAATTATCCAAACCATCTGGTTTATATTTCAAATAAAATTGACGACGAAAATGTTCAAATTGTGTGTGCTTTACCAAACTCTCTTTCTCTGCCAGATTAATATGCAAATAATACTGGCAAAGCTTCATTTTTCTTCTTAACGCAAATGGCAAATCCTGCTTAAATAGTTTAAAACTTTTAATGCCATTATTTGAGGTAAAAACACTTTTTAGGCTAAGCCAAAGCTTCTTTAACTTAACCGAATTTTGAATGAATTTTTTATACACTTTTTGAATTGCTTGCACAAGCAACCAAAAACCACCCAGACCTAAAATCAACAGGCAAATTGGATTATGCAATATACTTTTAATCGCTTCACTCATGTCTTAATGAACCTTACTTTGATTAAACATAAATAAGTTTATTGCTTGATGAATAAATACCTGAGATAAGTTTAAATAGATATACTAGCTGTAATGGCGTACTGATATTAAACTTACTTTTGATCATCTTTAGATGATTACTCACCGTATGTTTGGAAATAAACAATCGATCTGCTATTTCCTGATAACTGGC
This sequence comes from Cysteiniphilum sp. 19S12-1, assembly GCF_052030685.1. NCBI lineage: Bacteria > Pseudomonadati > Pseudomonadota > Gammaproteobacteria > Thiotrichales > Fastidiosibacteraceae > Cysteiniphilum > Cysteiniphilum sp. 19S12-1. Next base: position 7,056 of record NZ_JBQAJM010000019.1, on the reverse strand, counting down.
GCCATGCATATAAAGCGTTAAACATTCTGCTTCTTTTGGTGACATACGTACACCTTTGCTAGATATATATTCTTTGGGAAACAGCTTTATTTGATCACGTGAAAAATAGCTTTCAACATGTGCGGCAATGTCACTATTGGGTTCAATCTTCTCAAGATAGTTACATGCGGTTGTTGTTAATTCTTTTTTCACACAATCAATAAAGGTATTGATTTCATCAATGCCACTCATGAGTTGACTATTGCTCATATCCGTACTAAAGAAAATCGAAACCAAGATACCATTATTATAGGGTTCGACATAAGAAAAAGCATTGTTGACATTAGAAATATATTGCTGCTTCAAACTCAACAAATGCGCTAATGTTGATGATTCATTACTAAACTCAATTTTTGAGAGTTTAAATAACTCAGGTAAAAGTGCCGGTTTAGCACTGACCATATCTTTTATAAACTGCTCTTGCATTCCTAGCATTAACAATTTTCCATCACTATCGGCAAAAAACATTAGACAACTTTCTATATTTAGGGCATTTAATGCCGTAATACGCGTCTGTAAGATTTTCTTATAACGATATGAAAATTGTATGATTTTTTGTAGAGTACTTTCCTGCAACATATAACGATTACCTCATCCTGTATTAAACAATCATTGCTTATGTTCACCAACGCTCAGTTGCGCTGTGATCTGATGATTATGGTATGAAAAACTGATGAGGATTTAAACAATATAAAGATGACTAAATATTACTGATACATTTTATTCATTAAAAGGATTCATGCTAAGCGCGTCATCATATTGCGCACCCAACTCTCCAAACTTTTTATGTGAATGTGAATAGAATTTCACAAACCTTATCCCTGAAAAACTAAATACCGCTGGTGATTTATAGCCTTGAGAATCAATTAAACAACGATAATGTTGTTGATACTGTAACGCCTGATCTCTTAAATCAGTCTTATAATCCATCGTAAATTCATCTGACTGCAACTCAAATCGCAAACTCAGTACGTAAATCGCAACAGCCATACTGTTGATGATACACGGATCTCTAGTTTGCTTATTCTTTGCCATTAAGGCACGTCTTCCTAACTCGCTTAAGTCAAAATGCGTTTTATGAATACTCACTCCAGGCTGTTGATATTGTAAATAATAGTCATGATAAAATCCAAACAAACTAAGTTCCAAAAACAAATTTCTAGCGCGTGAGAATATTACTGAACATTCAATTTGATTGACATATGGTAACATCCTTGGAGTTACTGCCTGATCTTTATAAAGAGATTTCTGTGCACACACATTCTCATATGGCCATTTATGTGTAGCTTCTAACACTTTAAATCCCGCTCGACTATTTAATATGTCACTCCAATCATGCTGATGTATTTGATGCCTTTGTTGTACATCATCCAGCACCACATTAGAGTCAAAATAGAGCCCTCCATATCGATGAATCGCAATCAATCTCAAAATATTAACCGCACTAGCAACACGTCTAAAATTGCCAATACATTCTCGTTCTGCAATGCTAACGATAAGAGATCGTACACGTTGATTTAATCTACAAGGATAGTCTTTACTGCAAAACTCCTTGGCAAGGCTTGAAATAGTTTTCACCTCACAAAAGCCACCAGACATGGTATTCATTTCTGACTGTATTCGTAGGGCATTTCGTTTATCAGTCCACAACATGCCTCTGGTTTGTGTGTTGCGACATATTCTTGCAAAGCTTGTTAATCTTGTCCTAGGAATATTGCCAATATGGATAGTATGCAAAAACATGGTATGATTTTCATACTTACTAAGATAGTCTGATGAAGGTATTGATGAAAAACCTTTACCCTCGCACCGTTGGCAAATAAATTTAGCTGTATCATTGTGACAAATTACGCATTTCCCATTAGCTAGGGCTGCAGACTCTTCTATAGCATCGTCATCAGAATCATCTAAAACTGACTTAATGTTTAATCGCGGCGGCATATTATCTCCTTAGTCTTGTATTAGTAGATCTCTCTAAATAAGTCACTCGTTGTACTGTACAACTTTCGCCATGGAAGCTGTGGATTCAAAGAGCATATGACACTAGAATCTATCTCGGTTCGTGGAAAATAACTAAGTAACCTAACGCCAAGTGTCTCTGTTATTTGAATTTTGTTCAGTTGATTTATAAAAAGGATAGATGATACCTGACATCCCACTAATGGTTATTATTTCTCTGTTACCTTCATCACTGTGATAAATTATTGAATTCAGAATCATAACAATATATTTTCCTTGATACTATGAATTTACTACTCTGCAATCTGGTGTTGTTGTACAACGCTACGCAGCAGATCATTCATATCATAACGATCAGCAAACAGATAATGACTTCTCATTTGAGTGCTATAGCTAAAATATTCATGATGCGTTGTTCTAAACTCATCTTGATCATTTATTTCATTCACTAAAATCACATAAGCACGTCACAGCCTGTCATGCTCTTCAGGTTTTAGTACTGTTTGATGTCTCATCATAGACTTGCTCCAAAGCACATTTTAAAGTTACCATGAGCATATCTGAAAACTAACATATCGATATAGCCAAAATAGCTATTTTTATAGCTGGCTAACTCTTAAGAGGAAATTAAGCATTTAGCATTCATCACTTGCGCAAAGCCAAATGCAATATTTTTAATTGCCGCTAAATTTATTTCATAGTTCATTTTAGACTTCCCGGTCATTCTTTTGGCATATCATAACGCTGCTAACACCATATTGAAATCATTCTATTATCAAAGCACAACCTGCAAAATGATTGAGTTTTCACCATTTTTTAAAGATTCATTTTTTTTGAAAAAAAGCTATTGACTCACAAAGGCTTCATCTATAGAATTCACTCTCGTTAAGGCATTCCCCGATAGCTCAGTCGGTAGAGCAAGTGACTGTTAATCACTGGGTCGGCGGTTCAAGTCCGTCTCGGGGAGCCATCTCAAAGCCATATCTAGCAAGGCATTCAAGTAGTTTAAATAATAAAAGCAAAAATCCATGTTCTTTCAATAGGTAACAAAAAATATCTGCATAATCTCGCCAGATTGTACCCATTATTGAAGTTTTGGTGCTGACACTTCTGACGGCACCATGATGATGCCCGCAATGGAAGGAACATGAAAATTCATGCAAGCGCTCACAGTATGCAGCAAAACTAATAGCGAGTTTGTGTAAATATTTTGGTTTTGCTTACACAGTCTTTTTTGACTTTTAAGCTAACTTGTTTATTTTGGTACCGACATCAATATCGGTAGCATCATTCTATTGCTGATTGTAGCGTCAATTGCGCACTGATTTGATATGATTTGATATACCCTAATATTGATCATCTGCAGCGGGTTTGATTAAGGTGATCTACCCCTTGCATTATTCACCCTCCCTCGATGGTATACAACAAGGATAAGCGTTAAATCGTGTTAGGTTTGTGCTGATTTATAACTTTTGATTTGACAAATACGCCTTAGGCGTATATAGTTATTCTCATAGAAATATAGGTAATGTTGCAATGATTACAGTTGTTGAACTTCCAAGCTACATAAAAAAAGCAAATGTATGTCTTACAACAGATAATCAAAAATCACTTGTAGACTACCTAGCCGTTTACCCTGAAGCAGGTGCAATTATGGAGGGAACAGGCGGCATTCGTAAACTAAGATGGGCAACAGAAAATAGCGGCAAAAGTGGCGGCGTACGTGTTATTTACTATTATTACAATGAAAGCATACCGTTATATTTAATTGCGATGTTCAAAAAAAGCGAAAAGGCAAATTTAACTAAAGCTGAGAGAAACGACTTAGCTGCCATGGTTGAACTACTGAAAAAAGGGGCTAGAAAATGAGTGCATTTCAAGAAATAAAACAAGGGGTACAAGAAGCAATTGACCATCAAAAAGGCTTATCTATTAATACAAAAGAGCATCATTTTGATGATGTTGATGTAAAAAACATCCGCGAATCACTGCACCTATCTCAACATGATTTTGCAGCAAAGTTTTGTTTAAATTTAAAATCAGTGCAGAACTGGGAGCAAAAAAGGAAAAAACCCTCAGGTGCAACATTAGTTCTGCTTAAAGTTATTGCTAGCAATCCATCAGCTGTTATAAATGCTTTACATACACGATGAAGTGCTTAGACAACCTGATTGGCGAACCCGAAACCATTGCGAATATTTTGCTTGCATTACGTAAATATGACGAAATTACGCAAGCTGACTTTGCAAAAAATAGGTATTTCAACACAGCAGCTATGCGACATTGAACACGGGAGACGCCCTGTGACAGTTCAGCTTGCTGTGCGCTTTGCTAAAGCATTGGCCATGAGTCAAAAGACTTTTGTGAAACTAGCGCTGCAAGATATGCTTAAACGTGAAGGTTTGCATTATAAAATTAATTTAGATGGCACAGCCTAATGCTTATTCTCTTCTTTTAACTGCCATACCACTGAATAAGTATCGTAATTTTGTTTAAAACTATCACCAATGTTTACTACCTCAAGCTTTTTTGACGTAAAACAAAGATATCGCACATAGCTTAATTCAAATCCTAACTTATCTGCAATATCAAACTCTTTCCTCTCGGTTGTATGTTCTTTTGATAAATTGTCACCTAATAGGGTGCGTCAATCTTAATTTGTATTGGTGTTTTAATATCAATTTGACCATTAAATATAAATTAAGCTAGAATGCACCTAGAAGCGGCCAATAGAGCACCATTGCTAGCGTAATAACAATAATACCAGCTAATTTAAGTGCTACACCCCATGCCATTGCCTGATGAATCTTGACATGATCTGACTGGACGACTAGCGCCATTGCTGGCGTGCTCACTGGTAGCATAAATGTCAAACCTGCACTTGTCGCAATGGCAATAGTCACCACACGTGGATCGATACCATACTCTACAGCCAAAGCTAAGCCAATCGGTAAAAGAACAGCTACTGAAGCCGCATTGCTCATAATCTCAGTTAATATCGCTGCCAATACCACAAGCAAAATAAGAATAACTAAAGGTGACACAATGCCTAAACGCATCATCATTTGCACCATCTCTGCTGCCGCCCCTGTATTACGTAGAGCAACACTTAAAGCAATCGCACTACCATACATCAAGACGATACCCCACTGCACATCTTTTTCAACTTCTTTCCAATTGGTAATACGTAGACTAAACGCGATAATAACGCCCAAAAAAGCAATCCAATCTAAGCCCCATGCCGTGCCATAACATACCCATAATAAAATCGTAAACAAGACCACAATAAGTGTTAAAATCTCACGCTTGGTAATTTTGCCAATTTGCTTTTTATGCGCCATTAATTTCTCACGTGCCAATTGAATATTAGCGCCCGTATTATGTGCCGCAATCAAGACACAAACACTTGCTAATGCTAGCATAATAAGTACAATCGGGATCACCCAAATACTCCATTGAATAAAACCAATGTGACTAGCATGAACAAGCTTTGCATTATTAGCAAAGGTATCCTGCAAGATTCCCAAGGCTAATGGCGCACGCGCCCCACCTAGCAAAGTTGCAGTCCCACCAATCATCGCACCCCATGCCATTGCCATATAGGCAGCAAAGGCAAAGCGACTTTTCTTTCTTACATTTGCAGCCGTTACAATTTCAAGCACAATAGGCAATAGCATGGCCGCTACCGCATGCTCACTAATAAAAAATGCCATCATACTTGCTAGCACAAAAATCGACATACACAATCTTTTTGAACCTGTACCGAACTTAGCAATAATGGTAATTGCAAAGCGTTTGCTTAGACCTGAGCGCATCACTGGACTTGCTAGAATAAAGGCACCTAATACGAAAAAAATTGCTGAGTTACCAAAGTAACTATACACATCTTGTGAAAAGATATCACCTGACATCGGTAACAAAAACAATACAATAATGCCTGTCACTGCTAGCGGGAAGATATTACTAATCCATAAAAAAGCAGCCACACAAAACACAGCAAACGCATGTTTTCCAGCTTCATTAAAATGCCCAACTGGCAGATAAAGTGCCACAAAATAAATCACAACAGCAGCTAAAATACACAAGAAAATGCTTGGGATCGTGGGCAATTCCATTTCTTTTTGATGCATAATTTGGTACTCATAAACCACTGTCTATAAACAGTAGTTGAGCAAATGAATTTTTTCCAGCGCTTTTAATAATTTTATAATTGACATCATCGTAGGGGCGTATCGCATACGCCCTTTTACAACCATCTATCTAGATCCTTACCTATCAAAAGATAAATTTCATCATTAAGCCTGTATCCACCGTATTATTCTCCGGTTCGTACCATCCTTTTCTAGTTGCACCATCCGCTGTTTCGGAAGTCTGAATTTTCCAATATTTAATATACGGTCCAACAAGCCACGCCCAATTTCCTTGATCACGCCCAACAAGCAGATAACCACTAGCACCCCAACCTTCACGTTGTTGGTTGGTGACACCTCCATCAATACCAGAGTATTGTATCCCATGGATCAATCCATCAAACTCAAGACGTGATTGCATAATCATTTTATTCTTATGCCATGAGATATCGGCACCTACTGGGATATAGAAATAATTTGAAATGCGTAAATATCCCGCTGAGTTATTACTTGAATCATTATTCAGATAGCGATAGCCCAAACCGATATAAGGGGTGAGTTTCAATCCTGATTTTTGCCAAGAAAAAACATAACCTACTTTTGGTGAAATACCCAAGATATAGCTATTATCATTATCCATTTGGAATGGTCTACCATCAAGTAAGCTGCCGTCATACTTACCATTGACGAAGCCTAGCTGTCCATCAACAATCAAAGTTACTTTATTGCGATCAATATACTGATAACTACCATCCAAACCGAAGCTTGGACCTTTAATACTCATAAGTCCTGGCTCACGATAACTATAGTATCCTGCCATGGGTGAGATAGAAAATAAAGAACAACCTGCTTCACGGCTGTCCCATCTAAAATATGTTGACTTTTGCTAAATTTATCTTTGAATATGTTGACTTTTGCTAAATTTATC